>JAFOFS010000360.1 GCA_017387165.1 Clostridia bacterium | reverse complement strand
GCGGTGGGTGCCGGTATGCAAAACGGCGATTTCAATGCCACCGTCAGTCAGAACTGGATTGGCAATTCCTCCATCGTCGATGGCATGGCGAAGATTGACGTTTCCGGTACGGACGACTACATTCAGTTTAACGGCAACACGGTGAAGGCAGGCGTGGAGTACACGCTGGCGTTCTACGTCTGGGTGACCGAGGCCTCTGCCGACTTTAACTTTAACCTTTATATGACGGATGCCGGCTCTCCGAAGGGCGGTTGGCTGGACTTCACCATCGGCTCGTCTTACGTGACCTCCAACCTCAGCGGCGGTATCAAGGGTGTCACCGACGGCTGGCAGTACGTGACCGTGAAATGGGTTGCTCCTGCCGACGGCGGCGCGACCTTTGGTCTGAAGAACTACGGCGGCAGCGCCACCGGTACCATCTACATCGACGACGTGTCCCTGACCTACGAAAAAGTGGTTGTTATTCCGACCGATCACGGCGGCGACACCGAAATTCCGGGCAATGCGGCGTTTGTCAATATGCAGAACATGAATTTCGACCAGCAGACGGGACACAGCAAGGTGGGCGATACCTCGATTGCCGACGGTATGGCCAAGGTGCTGGTCAGCGGAAGCAATGACTATTTGCAGCTCAACACGGTGTCGGTGACCGCCGGTGTCGAGTACACACTGGCATTCTATATCTGGGTTACCGAGGCCAGCAGCGACTTCAGCTTTAACCTGTATATGGCCACTTCGGCGGCGACACCGAGCGGCGGTTGGTGCGATAACGTGCTCAACCGCAACGACGTGGTCACCAACACGCCGGGCGGTATCAAGACCACCACCGGTGGTTGGCAACGTGTGACCGTTACCTGGACGCCGGCTGCGGACGGCGATATTGCAGTCGGTCTGAAAAACTACAGCGGCACGGCTACCGGTATCTTCTATATCGACGACGTATCGCTCACCTATCAGTCGGAAGCACCCAAGCAGACCATCTCCATCAAGAAGTTCTCGTGGGCGCACAGCGGCATCATCGGCGTCAATATGGGCAACTACGCCGAGCTTTCCGCCACCGATTGGTGGGGCAATTACAACAGCAGCTCCACCTACTTCTACGCCAACGGTAACGTGTACCTCAACGGTTCGGAGACCCCGACGACGGTGCGCATTGCCCTGCCGACGAGCACCAACGACAACATCTTCTTCTACGGTATGCCTGCCGATGACGAGGCCGTTACTCTCCTCATCAAGGAGGGTGAGCAGTTCGTCAGTGAGAAAGACGACGTGGTGCTGGTGTTTGATAAGGAATACGTCATCACCAAAACCGCCAAGAACGTCGCAACCGTTCAGGAAAATTCCACCAAGTTTGCGGAATACAACGTGACCCTGTCCTCCGATATGAAGGTGGGCGTCCGCATCGAGGCGGCGGCGGGTGTGTCGCTTTCCGATCTCACCCTGACCTACACGGTGGCCGGCGGTGCGGCGCAGACCGCACAGCTGGTGGACGGCGTGTTCTACTGCAACGTCCCGGCGAAGGATATGACCTCGGTGCTGACCTTGGCGTTGACCAACGCCGACGCGCAGGTGGCGTGCGGCGCAACCGCCACCACCACTCTCCGTGCGTACGCGGAGAAACTGCTGAACGGCTCCTTCGACGATAAGACCAAGGCGGCGGCCAAGGCGATGCTCAACTACGGCGCAATGGCGCAACAATACTTCGACTACAGCACCGGCTCGCTCGCCAACACGGACTACGCCTACACGCAGGACGAACTTGACGCGGCTGACGCAGGCGAGAACAAGGGCGTGCACGTGGACAGCGATACCCGTCCGACGGCGTATGCCGGCGCGTCCCTGCTGCTCAAGAGCAAGATCGGCATCCGCTTGTATTTCACCGAAAACGTCGGCGGCAATTTGGCCTACAATGCTTCCCGCGAACTGTACTACTACGAGATCGCGGAGATCGGCTCGTCCCAGCTCGCCACCGTGCAGACGGTGACCCTCGACGGCGTGACCTACTCGGTCAGCGTGCTGTCGCTGGCGCGTCAGGTTATCGACGATTCCACCTCTTCGGTCGAGTTTAAGAATCTGATGAAAGCGATCGCACTGTACTACGCAACGGCGAAGGTTCTGTAAAGGGGAAAAAATGAAAAGAAGTTACCTCACTCCCGATGCGGAACTCATCCGCTTGACGGCAGTTCGTACGCTGCAGGTCAGCGCAGACGACGGGGACGATTGGAAAGACGATTCCATCCCCGAAGACGATGAAACCGAACTGATGTAAAACAAAAACTCCCGAGGCGGAAGCCTCGGGAGTTTTTCTGTAAATGAAAACCACGCGATCGTCGCGCGGTTCAAAAGAATTTTAACGCTGAAAAGGAAAAAGAAGTTTTAGATAAAGAATAGAGGGGCGCTTGTGCTTCGCCTCCCTCTGACGAGGGAGGTGTCACCGCAGGTGACGGAGGGAGAGAGAAATCAGCAAAGACCCACGGCAACCCGTAGGGGGCGGCGTCCTCGACGCCCCGCCAATTCTGCACAAAAGCAACGGCGTGCCGTAGGGCGGTGCCTTGGTGCCGCCGCGAAGTTTGCACGAAACTCACGTCACCCCCTTGCCTCGCCCCTTGGGGTAAGGTGACGCGAATAATCCGAACCTGTTTTTAAAAGGCGGATTT
>JAFOFS010000359.1 GCA_017387165.1 Clostridia bacterium | reverse complement strand
GAGCAATCGACCGCTGAGGTTGGCTTGCTTGCTACGTATATCGGTGAAGCGCACGAGGGAATTTCCCGCATCTTGATCGAAAATCAAATCGATTACGACCTTATCAAGGACGATAATTTTGCCGCCTATAAGGTGGTTATCGTTCCCGACGGTACGCGGTTGGCAGGGGAGAGCCTTGCGCGCCTGAAACAGTACGTCCAAGAAGGCGGTAAGCTGCTGATGATGGGGGATGCGTTGTTGCAGGACGGCGCGTTTGCGCTGGATATCGGCGTTCGCTCGATCGGCGCTTCTGCGTACGATTGCGATTATATCGAATTTAAGGACAAGATCGACGGCATCCCCGATGCGCCGTTGCTCTGCAACCTCGCCGGACACCGCGTGGAGGCGGTTGATGCCGAGGTGGTGGGAGAATGCCTCCCTCCGTATTTCAATCGCACCTATGGGCATTTCTGCGGGCATAAGAACACGCCGCACGATAAGAACGCGACGAAATATCCGGCCGTCACCAGAAAGGGGAACATCGTCTATCTGGCTCATTCCATCCCGACGCAGTATTTCCGCTACGGATCGCTGTTCCATAAACGCTGCTTTATGGCGGCGCTCGGATTGGTGTATACGCCTGCGCTGCAGGTGGAGGGGCTCGGCGCACAGGGGCGCTGCCGCTTGGTGGATCAGCCGGAGGAACGGCGGTTGTGCTTGAATATGGTGTACGCCGTACCCACCAGACGCGGTATGGCGGAGATTATCGAAGATCTGATGCCGGTCTACGATATCCGTGTGTCGCTCGCCACCGATAAGGCGATCAAGCGCGTGTGTCTGCCGCTTGAGAATGCCGAGGTGGATTATACGTATGAGAACGGTTTCCTGACCTTTACCGTGCCGAAGCTGGAATGCCATAACGTCGCGGTCATCGAATACTAAAACAAAAAGGACTTCACTTTCGTGAAGTCCTTTTTTCTGGTGCGCGAGATGGGACTTGAACCCATACGTCGTCGACACACGCACCTCAAACGTGCCTGTCTGCCTATTCCAGCACTCGCGCATATAACGCGGCTTTTTCAAACCGCTTGCTTATTATACCCCACGCCGCGCCGAATGTCAAGCACTATTTTGCGAATTTTACCTGCTTTTTTCGCAGTCTTCCTCACTCAACTGGCGGTACTTTTCCCGTGTTGCCAACCCACCGCGGATGTGCCGCTGTGCTTTGTTGTCCTCCAGTATCTCCCGAACCTGCCCGTACAGCGACGGATTGACCGACTTCAAACGGTCGGAAACGTCCTTGTGCACCGTGCTTTTACTGATATGAAACCGCCGCGCTGCCGCCCGTACGGTTGTTTTGTTTTCCAATATGTATTCACCGAGCACGATCGCCCGTTCTTCCACTGCACCTTTCACCGCTCATCACTCCTCATAAGACTTGTCACATCCTATGCGAAGCCGCAGAAAAATATGCAAAAAAGCGGCTGTAAAACAGCCGCTTTTTTCAGATGACCAAATTGATGCCGTAATGCGCCAGGATACTGGCGGTTGACATAATGATGCCGGCGATCAGCACACCGAACACAACGGCGAGCGAGGCGTCCTTGAACTTCATATTCAGCAGACTGGCGCCGAGCGTGCCGGTCCAGGCACCCGTGCCGGGAAGCGGAATGCCGACGAACAGCATCAGACCGACGAATAAGCCCGAGGGGCCTTTCTTCATCAGCTTTTGCCCGGCCTTATCGCCTTTCTTCAGAATCCAGGTGAAGGGCTTGCCGAGAATCTTCTTGTCGGCGCCCCATTCGAGAACACGACGGGCGAACAGGAAAATGATTGGCACAGGGAGCATATTGCCGATGATCGCCACCGGGAAATAGATAAACGGATTCAACCCCATCGCTTCCGCAATCGGAATCGCGCCGCGCAGCTCAACGATCGGCACCATCGAAATCAAGAAAACCCAGATATACTCTCCCAACACTTCCCAAAACATCGGCATCGCCCTCCCTATATAGTATGGCTATTGTATCGCATTTTTAAATAAAAAGCAAGTGTTTTGAAAAATCGCTTGACTTTTTCGCCAAAAGACCGTAAAATAAAGCGAAAGTCAAAGAACTGAAGATGCTTTCGGCAGACGAGGCG
>JAFOFS010000358.1 GCA_017387165.1 Clostridia bacterium | reverse complement strand
GGTATGGTGCTGGCCGCCAAGGTCGGCATTTCCCAAAATATCACCCCCGTCGGCACCGACGATCGGCTGGAATCGCTGTGCGATTCGTTTGGCCTGCCGATGACCGAGCGTTTTGCGGCGGAGGCGCTGAACGCGCACCTCGCGTTGGATAAAAAACGGGACAAGCAGACGCTGCGGCTGGTGCTGCTGCGAAACATCGGCGAAAGCTTTTTGCACGCCGTGACGCTGGAGGAGGCGTACGCCTTGACGGAGGAAATCGTCCATGCGGATTAACGGACGCCCTCGCGGCTGCATCACGCTCCCACCCTCCAAAAGCTACGCGCACCGTGCGCTGTTGGCGGCCGGCTTGGCCGGCGGTTGTCGGGTGGAAAACGCTCTTTGCTCGGCGGATACCGAGGCCACCCTCCGCGCGTTGCTCGCTCTCGGCGCCGAGGTGACCGCCGAGGGGCAAACCGCCGTCATCGGGAAGGCGATGGACGGGGGTACTTTATCGGAAATCGATTGTGGCGAATCCGGCTCCACCCTGCGGTTTTTGATTCCGCTGGCAGCGGTTCTCCGCGATAAAACCACCTTTATCGGTCACGGGCGGTTGCCCGAGCGACCGTTGACTCCTTACGAGCAGGCGCTCGGTGACAAGCTGACCTTCCGCCGCGACGGCAACCGCCTGACGGTGGAGGGGCGATTGACCGCCGGTGACTATGCCCTGCCCGGCGACGTCAGCTCCCAGTTTATCACCGGTCTGCTGTTTGCGTTGCCGCTGGCGGAGGGGGACAGCACGGTGACCCTCACCACTCCGTTGCAATCCGCCGGTTACGTCCGCTTGACGCTGGAGGTGCTGGCGCAGTTCGGCATCGCGGTGACCTGCCGTGACGAGCGCGTATTTGAGATCAAAGGGCGGCAAGTCTACCGCCCGACCGACTACACGGTCGAGGGGGATTTCTCGGGCGCGGCGTTTTTTCTGGTGGCCGGCGCGCTCGGCTGCGCGGTCGAGTGCTGCGGACTGAACGCCGCTTCCGCGCAGGGCGATACCGCCATTCTGCGGTTCTTGCGTGAGGCAGGCGCCACCGTCAGCCAAGGCGCACACGGCGGTTTGGTTGTCACCGCCGAGCGACTGCACGGCATCACCGCCGACGTCACCGATTGCCCCGATCTGGTGCCGCCGCTCGCGGCGCTGCTTGCTTTTTGCGAGGGGGAAAGCCGCATTGTCGGCGCGGCGCGTCTGCGGCTGAAAGAAAGCGACCGCCTGGCGGCGGTGACCGCGGAGCTGACCGCCCTCGGGGCGGATATCCGCGAGCAAAAGGACTCTTTGGTGTTCCGCGGCGTTGACCGTCTGCACGGCGGCAGCTGTCGCTCGTGGAACGATCACCGCATCGCGATGATGGTCGCGATCGCGGCGTTGCGGGCAGACGGCGAGGTTTCCCTCGACGATCCCGCTTGTGTTGCCAAATCCTACCCCCGTTTTTGGGACGATTATAAAGGAGAGGATGCTCTGTGAGCAACGTATTCGGCGAAAAAGTAAAGATCACGCTGTTTGGTGAATCGCACGGAAACGGTATCGGTGCGGTGATCGACGGCTTACCGTCGGGCTTTGCGATCGACTTTGACGCGCTTGCCCGTGATATGGCGCGCCGTGCGCCGGGAAGTTCCCCTCTCTCCACCACCCGTCGCGAAGCGGATGAGGTCGAGGTATTGTCCGGTGTGTTCGAGGGAAAGACCACCGGTGCGCCGCTTGCGATTTTGATTCGCAACACCAACACCCGTTCGGGTGATTATCAGCCGCATCTCCCCCGTCCGTCTCACGCCGACTACGTTGCCGACGTGAAGTACGGCGGATGCCAAGACTATCGCGGCGGCGGGCATTTCTCCGCCCGCGTGACCGCACCGCTGGTGTGGGCCGGCAGTCTGGCGCGGCAGATACTGGCGCAAAAGGGTGTGTCGCTGGCGGCGCACATTGCCCGTATCGGCGCGGTGGAGGACACGCGATTTACACAGCCGGATGCGGCGTTGTTGCAAGCATTGCCGAACAAGCCGTTTCCGGTGTTAGACGATTCGGTCGCAGAAAAGATGACCGCCGAGGTGTTGGCCGCGAAAGCGGAGGCCGACTCGGTCGGCGGTATCGTCGAATGCGCGGCGGTCGGTCTGCCCGTCGGTCTGGGCGAGCCGTTTTTTGATTCGATGGAGAGCAAGCTTTCGCATCTGCTGTTTTCCATTCCTGCCGTTAAGGGGGTAGAATTTGGTGACGGCTTTGCGTTATCCGCCATGCGCGGCAGCGACGCCAACGATCCGCTCCGTATGCAAGACGGACGCGTGGTGACCGCCACCAACCGCAACGGCGGCATCAACGGCGGCATCACCAACGGAATGCCGCTGATCGTACGGGCGGCGTTTAAGCCCACCCCGTCCATCGGCAAGGAGCAGCAAACGGTCGATCTGCGTACCGGCGAAAACGCGACCCTGCAGATTCACGGACGGCACGACCCCTGCATCGTTCCCCGCGCCGTGCCGATCGTGGAGGCAAGCGTGGCTCTCTGCCTGCTTGATGCCATGTTATGAACAATCTGATTTTGATCGGTCTGCCCGGCTGTGGCAAGAGTACCCTCGGGCGGTTGACCGCCGAGGTCCTCGGTCGGGAATGGATCGATTTGGATACCGAGATCGAACGGACAGCAGGCTGCCCGATCCCGACGCTGTTTGAGCAAGAGGGTGAGGACGGCTTCCGTCAGCGCGAAACCGCGGCGTGCCGTCTTGCCGCCAAAAAGCAAGGCTGCGTGATTTCCTGCGGCGGTGGCGTGGTCACCCGACCGCAGAATATGGACCTGCTCGGAGAAAACGGTTTGATCGTGTTTATCGACCGTCCAGCGGAGCGCATCGTCGGCGACGTGGATACCGCCCGACGCCCGTTGCTGCAAGACGACGCCGCGCGGGTCTACCGCCTCGCGGAGCAGCGCGAGCCGCTGTACCGCCGCTATGCGGACGTCACCGTCCGCAACGACGGCGATCTGTCGGAGGCGGTTGCCGCCTTGGTGCGAATCGCCACCCTGCCGCCGCTGCGGCTGGCGGTGATCGGCGACCCCATCGGTCACAGCCGTTCTCCGCAGATTCATCTGCCTACCCTGCACAAGTTCCATCCCGATACGACCTACGAGCGCATCCGCGTCGAAAAGGGCGGACTGGAGGCGTTTATCGCCTACGCCAAAACGCAGCTGGACGGGTTTAACCTCACCATGCCGCACAAGGCGGATATTCTCCCCTATCTCGACCACGTCGATCCGCTTGCGAAAGCCATCGGCGCGGTCAACACCGTTCGCGTGGAAAACGGGGTACTTTTTGGTTATTCCACCGACGGGTTATCATACACTTTGAGTCCTTCATTAACGGATTCAACTGTGATCACAGCATCTTTATCCGCTATCATCCAGTGCAGAGGAGAGAGTGGAAGCTGCTCGCTGAACGAAATGTCTGC
>JAFOFS010000357.1 GCA_017387165.1 Clostridia bacterium | reverse complement strand
GGCTTTTACGACTTTGTACTGCGATTTGCTGTCCAACGTTTGCTGGTATAACGTTTGACGATCTACCTCCAGCATCACGGATAACTCCTCCGCGATCTTTTGGCGCGTTTCCTCACGGCGGATGTTACAGGGTGCCATAACAATGGTACACACTTCTCGCGTCAGCGCCAACACCGACATGTTGGCATCGTAGATCTGTCCGCGGTTAGCAGATATCTTAATGTCCGCAAGTTGTTGGGCAACGGCTTGCTTTTGCCATTCCTCTTGTTGCAAAACCTGAATGCGGAATAACTGACATACCAAAAGCAACAAGCACAGGAACGTCGTCGCAATGCAGATCACCGTACGTGTCCGCATAGGCCGCGTCAAACCCGTGGTTTGCGTCTGATTGCTTTGTTTGGTTGACATCCCGTTCACCTCGCTTTGATAAAAAAGAGAGTTAAGACGCTACCATCCCAACTCTCATCGTCCGAGGCTCCTTCTATAAATATACGAAAGAACCCTCGATATAGAACTCGTCTATTGCAGCCAAACTGTCAGGGTGTTCCAGACAGTAGCCCAAAATCCTGCATCGTCGTCGGTCGATTCCGGCGCGACCGGAGTGACCGTGATATAATCGATCTGACCGGATTCCACCTGACGAAGTCCTGCGCTTTCAGCGTATTCCTCCACGCTTTGCGCCGACGTCTGGGCAGCAAGTTCGCTTTCGAGTCGTTTCGTCTCGCCTATCGCTTCATCAAGCGCTGTTTCCGCATGGCCGATAGCGCTGTTAAGTTCCGTCAAGCGAACCTGACTCGATATCATAAATCCGATCACCAGGAGAACAATACCCGCAACAGCCGCCGTAGCAACCGTGTTAAGCAGTTTTTGCAAACGAGCGCGGCGTTTTTCCGCTTTCGTCGCTTTTTTTCCGGGGAGAGCCTTGATCTTTGCCTTCGGCTCGTAGATAGATAAATCGTATGCTTCGGATCCGTAAGTTGCCATCGTGCTCTCTCCTTTCTGCTTAATCTTTCGTTATTTGTATCGCTCGTGTATCTTTTCTATACAGCGCAGCTTCGCGCTGCGGCTGCGGGGGTTTTCTGCCAATTCTTTGGCGGATGCTTCAATCGGTTTTTTCGTTATCAACTGTCCTGCAGGAGTGCGTCCGCAAACACAAACAGGGAAATCCGACGGACATTCACAACCCTTGCAAAAAGCTGCAAACCGTTGTTTAACGATTCGGTCTTCTAACGAATGGAAGGTGATGACCGCCAAGCGGCCGCCCTCTCGTAAACTGTCAAACGCTATATCCAGCGCTTCAGACAAGCAATCCAATTCCGCGTTTACAGCGATTCGCAATGCCTGAAACACCTTGCGAGCCGGATGCCCGTCCCGCCGAACTGCCGCAGGAACCGCCCCTTTGATAAGTTCGGCAAGCTGTACGGTGGTTTCGATCGGCTGTTCTCGCCGCGCCGCCACGATCGCTCGCGCAATGGGGCGAGAAAATTTTTCTTCACCAAAACGGTAGAAAATATCAGCAAGTTCTTGCTCGGAAAGTTCTCTAACTAAATCCGCCGCCGTCACGCCCTCTTGACTCATACGCATATCAAGCGGCGCATCGGTGTGATACGAAAACCCTCGTTCGGGTTCATCTAACTGATGAGAGGAAACGCCGATATCCAACAAAATGCCGTCTACACGATCGATCTGCTGCTCACGGAGCACCTCGTCCATATAGCGGAAGTTTCGCCGTACAACGGTTGCCGGCAGACCCGAAAGCCGTTTGGACGCCGCCGCGATCGCGTCCGGGTCCTGATCCAACGAGATCAGCCGCCCGCCCTTAAGCTGCGAGGCGATCAAGAAAGAATGGCCACCACCGCCTGCCGTTCCGTCAAGGTAAGTCCCGTTCGGTCGGACGTTCAAGGCTTCAATTGTTTCCTCCGGCAACACCGGCAGGTGATAACCACCGATCGATTGCAACGCTTTCATATCAGAAGCCCAACTCGGCGAATTCCGCCTCGACTTCCTCGGAGGTCATCGCATCCATGTCCGCTTCGTATG
>JAFOFS010000356.1 GCA_017387165.1 Clostridia bacterium | reverse complement strand
GAGGCCTCGGTGACGATTTCGTCGAGGATCCCCGCCCAGGAGCCGACGATGATGTTATAGACGATCCAAAGAGGAGAGTTGATAAACATTCCCACAACACGGATCTTCCGTGCATTGTAGGTATATCCGCCTATGGTTGCCGCGATGTTGGCGGTGACCGGGAGGGCGGACCACCATCCTTCCCAGGTGAGGATCAGCTGATCGGTAAACAGATCAAAGATCGCCTTGTCCAGCGGAAACCACAGGTTCAGCGGCATCCGGGTGCATCCCACCGCATTGAGCAGATATTGCAGAATGCTGATGATGCCGCAGACCACCGCCACGCCGGCCAGCGTTTGTAACGCGACGCGAAAACGGGAACGGTTGGTCAGCACGGTGGTGAACACCAGATACGCCGGTACGGTCACCAGCCACAGCGTTGACATCAGCAGACTGTGCACCTTATCCAGCGCGTACAGACAACTGACGTACGCAGTGCCGATGTACAACAGCAACAGAATTCCCAGCCGTCCGATCCGCAGCTTGAGTTTTTCTTTCTTGATGCAGCGGCAGAGGAAGATCACCGATACGAACAGCAAGGCGACCGAAATATACTCGGGAACGAGAAAGGCGATCGCCAGCAGAAAGACCGCACGGTACCAGTCCTTATGCAGCAGAGCGGAAAACCGCTTCCACTGATTTTTACAGTAAGCCCACCAAGCCGGTGTGCGACTTACTGCCGTTGTCTTTTCAGACATGCAAAACCCTCTTTTCAGATGGAATTTTCGCAAGTGTTGATGCCATCTTACCACAAACTTCCGCAAATAGCAAGAGGGGAGTTGCGTATCCTAACCGTGAGGGGGTGAGCAAATGAGCAAAAAGCAACCGATCGACCCGTCGCTGTGGAAGGTATCCGGACCTCCCGAAACACCGACCGAGTTGATCAACAAATACGGTCGCTGCAACGTGCAGGATACCTGCGATACGGAAAACGAATATCCGCAGATCGCGCAGGGACTGCCGAAAAACACGCCGAAAAAACGCTGGGGCGAAAAATAAGGAATATACTTGACTTTCTATAAAAGGTGTGGTATGCTTTACCCGATAACTCAAAAGTGTTGATGGAGACAGTACGCGTTGTTTGAACCGCCAAGCGAGTCGGGGACGGTGTGAGCCCGATCGAAGTAGGACCTCGCGGAATATCACTCCGGAACTGCGGATCGAACGGGGGAGACCCTCAGTAGAGACCGACGGCATCCCGCCGTTATCGGGAACGCATATGTCAGTATGTGGAGAATGGGTGGTATACATCGAAGCCAAAGCTTCGTCCTGTTTTCGGGACGGAGCTTTTTTGATGCCTGTTTCGCATACAAATTCATTATTTGGGAGGCAAACAGAATGTACGAAAAAGTATCGACAGACATGAACTTTGCGGAACGCGAAGCGAGTGTCGCGGATTTCTGGATCCGCAATCACGTGTTTGAGAAGAGCATTGCCGACCGCGCCGAGGCGCCGTCCTACGTGTTCTTCGACGGTCCGCCGACCGCCAACGGCAAACCGCATATCGGCCACGTGCTGACCCGCGTCATCAAGGATATGATTCCGCGTTACCGCACGATGAAAGGCTATATGGTGCCGCGTAAGGCCGGCTGGGACACCCACGGTCTGCCGGTCGAGATCGAAGTCGAAAAGCAGCTCGGCATGAGCGGCAAGCAGGACATCGAAAAGTACGGCATTGAGGCGTTCAACAAGAAGTGCAAGGAGTCCGTCTTCACCTATGAAGGAATGTGGCGCAACATGTCCGAGCGCATGGGCTTCCTCGTCGATATGGACGATCCGTACATCACACTCAACAACGACTACATCGAGTCCGTCTGGTGG
>JAFOFS010000355.1 GCA_017387165.1 Clostridia bacterium | reverse complement strand
GAAGAATTTGGTGTTTGCTATTCGCCGTTTCTTTGCGACCTTCTCCAAGAACTACGCTTCGCTGGAGGAATATGCCGAGGACAGTGAGCAACGGGTGATCACCGTCTGGATCAGCGACGGTCGTGACCAGGCAACCATTTTGAAGGATATGATTGCGGACACCTTCACCTCCGAAACGGGCATTGCGGTGAACGTCAATTTGGTGCAGGGCGGTCTGATCGAAGCGGTGCTGGCAGGCAAAGCCCCCGATATCGCGATCAATGTTGCCCGCGGACAGCCGGTCAATCTGGCCTCTCGCGGCGCTTTGATGGATCTGCGGCAGTTCGGTGAACTGGAGCAGGTCGGTGAGCGATTTACCGACGACGCGCTGGTGCCGTATACCTATGACGGCGGCGTGTATGCGTTGCCGATGACCCAAAATTATCAGACGATGTTCTATCGCACGGATATTTTCCGTGAGCTCGGTCTGGAAGTTCCGCAGACGTGGGATGAATTTATGGACGTGGCAGCGGTGCTGCAACGCAACAATATGAAGGTCGGTCTGCCGTACACGGCGATCACCGCCGCCGGTGCGGTGGAGGTTGGCGTCGGTGCAAAGGATCTGTATCCGTCTTTGCTGATGCAGGGTGGCGGCAGCTTCTATACCGATGATCTGAGCGCCACGGCGCTGGATAATCAGCAGGCGCTGGATGCCTTTGAGACCTGGACCGGCTTCTATACCGACTACGGTTTTGATCTGAGCTACGATTTCGCGACCCTGTTCCGCAGCGGTGAGATGCCGCTGTGCATCACCGCCTATCCGATGTACGGAACGCTGGCGGCGGTGGCGACCGAAATTCGCGGCTGCTGGGAAATGACGGTTCTGCCCGGCACTCCGCAGGAGGACGGCAGTATCGATCGCAGCGTCGGTGCTTCCGGCTCGGCGGCGGTCATTTTGCGTGATGCAAAGGATCCCGAGGCCTGTTGGCAGTTCCTGGAGTGGTTTACCCGCTCGGATACGCAGGCCGATTACGGCAACCGACTGGAAAATCAGTTGGGCGAGGCCGCCCGTTATGCGTCGGCCAACCTCGCTGCCGTGGAGCTGCTCAACTGGAACAGTCAGGAGCGCGCCATTCTCCGCGAACAGCGCCGCTGGGTGACGGAAATTCCCGAAATCCCCGGCAGTTACTACACCTCCCGTTGCTTGGATAACGCTTTCCGCAGTGTCGTCTACAATGGCGATAATCCGCGAAAGGTGTTTGAAAAGCAGGTGGAGATCATCAACAACGAATTGGAACGCAAACGCTTGGAGTTGGCGGACTAAAGCCGATTCGGACGAAAGGAGAGGAAATATATGGCGAAATTACCGGCCCTGCACAAGCGGAGGCTTTCGGGTAAAGCGGCGATCAATCTGACGGCGTACGGTATGATGGCGCCGTATATGATCTTGTTCCTCCTTCTGACGGTGATTCCCGTCGTGACGGCGATTGGTCTCAGCTTTACCTACTTCAATATGCTGGAAACGCCGCATTTTATCTTTTTGGAAAACTATAAGCGGATGTTCCTGGACGACGACATTTTTCCGCAGGTGCTGAAAAATACACTGCTTTTCGCGCTGATCACCGGCCCGGTGAGCTACTTCATCTCCTTCCTCAGCGCGTGGCTTATCAACGAATTTCCGCCGATGATCCGCTCGTTCTTCACGCTGGCATTTTACGCCCCGACGCTGACCGGTAACCTGTATTTCGTCTGGACGTACGTGTTTTCCGGTGACCGCTACGGTATCCTCAACAGCGTTTTGCTCAACCTCGGGCTGATCGAGGCGCCGATGCAATGGTTGTCCGACCCCAAGACGATGATGGGCAGCCTGATCATCATCCAATTGTGGTCCAGCTTTGGCGTCAGTTTCTTGGCGTTTATCGCCGGCTTCCAGAATATGGATCGCAGTCTGTCGGAGGCCGCTGCGATCGATGGCGTGCACAACCGTTGGCAGGAGCTGTGGTACGTCACGCTGCCGTCCATGG
>JAFOFS010000354.1 GCA_017387165.1 Clostridia bacterium | reverse complement strand
GTTCGAACCAAGCAGACCGTACTGCTCGTTGCAACCCGAACCGTTGACAGGAGCATTGAGGATCTCATCGAGTCCATAGACCACCTTGGCACCGGCCGCCTTGAGCAGACGCTTGGTGCGGGCACGGGTGTGGATATCGCAGGTGAGAACGGTATCGGTATAATCGAGGATAGCCTTGGGCTGATTGGCAAAGATGATCTCGACCTCGGCACCCATCTCGCGGATGAGGTTGCCATAGTACTCGACGTAGTCCACGCCGGTAAACTCCAGCTTCTGCACGCCGAATACCTCGCGGTAACGCTCCAGCGACAGCACGTCGGAGTAGGGGTTGATGCCCGCCGCGTCAATGAGATCGTAGGTGGCCAGCGAATTGCCGACTTCATCGGACGGATAGCTGAGCATCAGGACGATCTTTTTGCAGCCCATCGCGATACCGCGCAGGCAGATCGCAAAGCGGTTACGGGACAGGATGGGGAAGATAACGCCGATGGTGTCGCCGCCCAGCTTGGCTTTGACGTCGGCGGCAATATCGTGAACGGAGGCGTAGTTGCCCTGTGCACGCGCCACGATGGACTCGGTCACCGAGATCACGTCACGGTCGCGGAGCGCAAAACCGTCGCTTTCGGCAGCGGCGAGAACGCTGTCTGCCACGAGGGCGGCGAGATCGTCTCCCTCACGGATGATGGGGCAGCGGATACCGCGGGATACCGTGCCGACCAAACGGGTAGTTTCTGACATAATGCGTCATCCTTTCTTTGGTACGTCTGAATAAAAAAAGCCGCCGAGTGGTATTCGGTGGCTTTGGCTTTTAAAGACCTTGGTTACCGCGATTGCCGCGGCTGCGGGTAAAACCACCGTATTTTCCGTCATGCGCCCGCTTGAGATCGGAGATCTTCTCGTCGCTGGTCGCCTTGAACTTACTCATCATATCTTCGAAGTCGGAACTGGCGTTTTTGGTTGGACGCCATTCGAAATCTCCCGGACGGTGGGACACGGGAGCGGCTTGACGGGGCTGACGCGGCTGCCGGCGCTGCTCGGGCGCTTCGGCGGCTTTCTTGATGGAAAGAGCGATCTTTCCGTCGGGGGCGACGTTGATGATCTTGACCTTGACCACCTGACCCTCGGTGAGATGATCGCGGATCTCCCGAACGTAGGTCGAGGAGACCTCGGAAATGTGCACCATTCCCGTAGCGTTTTCGGGAAGCGCAACGAATGCGCCGAAATTGGTGATGCTGGTAACTTTGCCTTCTACGATAGAACCGACTTCGAATTGCATGGGCTGTGTTGTCCTCCTGCTGGTGATAGAACCGAAAATTTATCAAACACCGCGTATGCGGTGGTATGATCAGTTGCTTTCCTTGTAGATGCCGTCGCCGCTGTTGACGTAGCCGCTGTCGTGAGCGGCATCGTTGAGCAGCTCGTCGCGATTGCCGAGATCGTCCTTCATGACGTTGTTATCCGTCTCGAGCTGTTGGTTGGATTGATGGATGCCGGCCAGGATGTCCTCTTTCTCCCGAATTTCCAGCACCAACTGCACCATAACCGTAACGGCGTACAGGGCGAATACGATGAGAGCGATGCGCAGAAAGATGCTCTTCTTTTTCTTCGGCTGCCGATAAGCTCCGCTTGCCACGAACATCGCCCTCCTTTCGCTTATGCACATAATAATCTAATTTATTATACAACGACGCGCAAAAAGAGTGCAATAGTTTTTTGCAAGAAAATTCCGCTTTTTTGATCGGAATTTTTGTTTTTTCAGACAAACGCCGTAAAACCCGCCCTAAAGGGCGGAAAATTTTGGCAACCCACCGCACCACACGCACCGCGGCAGGGACGAAAATCCGTCCTGCCGTCTGCCGCCAGCAGAGGTATCCGATGCCGCATCCGAGAAACAGATACCAGCGCATCCGTCCGCCGGTCAGAGTGAGCGACAGCAGAAAAAAGACTGCCGCACCCGACAGCATCCACCAGATATCCTGCAGCACGACCACCCATTTTCTGCTGTTGGCGATCTGCCGCCAAACCGCCAGCAGATCGGCGTGGAGTCCCCACAAAAGTCCCATTCCGCCGCAGAGAAACGCGCTGTACAGCTGCCACGCGATCGTATCCGTAAACATCAGCGCAGCAGCTTACCAAGCAGCCCTTTGCGCCGGCCGCCGTTGTCGGTATAGGTCAGGGAGCGGATGTGTCCCTCCAGTTCCAATTCTCCGCTGCCGAGCGAAAGGCGGGAAATGTGCAATCCCTCGCCCAGTACGGTCAGACCGCCGAGGTCGGTATACGCCACGATCTCCCGATCGTCAAAGCTGTCCACGTCGGTGATGCCGGTCAACGCCAGCGTCTTGCGGTCAGCTGCCGTCAGCGTATGCGGACGGGGAGGGATGGGAGCGGAATTTTTCAGCATAAAAACACGCCTCCTTTGCGCTACCAGATGGTATGCAAAAAAGACGTGAAATATACCGGTTATTCGAGCAGACAGACGGCGTGGGCGGCCATGCCCTCGCCGCTTCCCGTGAAGCCGAGTCCCTCCTCGGTGGTGGCCTTTACGCTGACGCGGTCGAGCGAAATGCCGCAGGCATCCGCCAGGCGTTGCCGCATCTCGTCGATGTACGGACGGAGCTTCGGCGCCTGCGCCAGCACGGTCGCATCGATGTTGCCGATCGCATAACCGCCGGCGCGCACCTTGTCCGCCACGGCGGCAAGCAGCTTCAGACTGTCCGCTCCCTTGTAGGCAGGATCGCTGTCGGGGAACAGCTTGCCGATGTCGCCCAGCGCGGCGGCGCCGAGCAAAGCGTCCGCGATGGCGTGCGCCAGCACGTCCGCATCGGAATGCCCGAGCAGACCTTTTTCGTACGGAATTTCCACTCCGCCGAGGATCAATTTTCTGTTTTCCGTCAACCGATGGACGTCGTAGCCGTGACCGATCCGCATCGCACATCTTCCTTTCACCGTGTGGGTTGTTCTCTCATACTATACACTATGAAAACCGATTTGTCAAAGGGGGAAATGGGGTTGCGTTTGGGAGAACTGTTGTTGCTGGCGATCGGAGTGGCCATGGACGGGATGACGGCGGCGATCGCCGTGGGACTTACCGCCGCTTACGGGCATAAAAAAGGGCGCGTGGCGCTTTGCTTTGCGTTGTCCCACCTGCTGTTTCCGCTGGCCGGATGGTTGACCGTCGATCGCTTTTTTGCGCCGCTTACACGTATCGGCGGTCTGCTGATCGGCGTG
>JAFOFS010000353.1 GCA_017387165.1 Clostridia bacterium | reverse complement strand
GGTGGAAAGCTTTGAGGGTATTACCGATCTGTCGGATTACCTCACGAGCTACAGCGACGATTATTTGGCCGAGGTCAGCAGCGACTTTGCGCACGATGGCGACAAGTCGGCAAAACTGACCCTCAATTCCTCTGCTTCTGCGGATGCGGTCCCGTACTTCGCCATTCCGATCGATTCCGAATTGATCGGCGGTAGCTGGAAGGGACTGGATACCCTTAAGGCGTACATTTACAACCCGAGTGAAGAGCCGCTCAACCTGACTGTGTCTTACTACACCGATCAGGATACGACGATGGACGTCTTCGAATTGTTGCCGGGCGCTTGGACACTGGTGCAGGTTTCGTTCCCGTCGTCGGAGGAACTGGCGGATGTGGACGATATTCAGGAAATCGACTTCAACTTCGATCGTGGTAAGGCTGTTACGGTGTACTTCGACAGCGTGGCAACGGTTAAGGAGGTGGCAGAATGAAAAAAGCATTGACTTTGATTTTGATTGCCGCCTTGTTGGTTGCTTGCCTGTGCGGCTGTAATCCGTCCGCATCTTCGGATGCTCCGCAGACCGAGAAGAAGCCCTCCAATCGCTTGGATATCGGCGAACGTCGCAGCAATGTCAAGCTGACCGATGAGAACGGGCAGGAGTATTACCTGATGGGCGATTTTGAGAATTATTACGAAGCCACTCAGGTGAAATATTCCGCTGGATTCGGTAAGGTGGATATGATCTCCAAAGCGGAACAGCCGGATAAGGTGACCAATGGCGAGGGAAGCATTCACGTGACCGTCGCCGGTAACGAATCGACCTGGCATAAGCGCCGCCCGAATATTCGTTTTTCGACGACCAACGCGTTCTTCAATGCGACCACCGATTTTTCGAAGCTGGATCGCTTTACGCTGGACGTTTACAACTGCCAGGATTACGAAGTGGAACTTCGCTTCGTGTTAAGCACGCAGGTGTACAACAACGTTACCTTTGAGGATCGCATCCTGACCGATCCGAACTACGAGTATTCCACTGCGGAGAGTTATTATCTCGCTCCCAATACGTGGACAACGGTTGAGGTTCCCGCTGACGTGATGCGTTACGTCTCCTGGGACACCGAAGGGAAAGCGTACCTCGTGACCGGCGCTGAAGCGCTTTCGGCGGTTGGCGCCTTCGTGTTTACCTTCGATCGCGGTGAATTGCACGAAAATCCGCAAGAGTTCTATTTCGATAACGCTCGCGCGTATCTGAAATCCGAATAACCCAAAAAAGCGGCAGGGGAGACCCTGCCGCTTTTTTTCTTACGGAATGCACGGAATTTATCCAAACTAACACTTTTTTACGGAAACACAGCAGAATGGACAAAAGTTTGTGTATAATTTCGTTGCCATTTTATGGCATAAAAACGCGAAATTCTCTTGAAAAAGCGGACAATATTTGATACAATGAAATCTATATAATTATAAATCTGTCTTGATAGCTTTTCGCTATTGAGTGAGATGGGAGAACGAGCACATGAACAACAAAGTCGAAAAGATCGTTTCGCATTTGCAGACGGTTGAAAATAAGTGGAAACCGGTTCCCTTTTGGTCCTGGAATGCGGAACTGGAGGAAGAAGAGCTGCGTCGTCAGATTCGCTGGATGAACGAGACGGAGAACGGCGGCTTCTTTATGCACGCCCGTGGCGGTCTGAAGACCGAGTACCTCGGTGAGGACTGGATGAAATGCACCGAAGCCTGCGCCGATGAGGCAGAGCCTCTTAAAATGGGCGCATGGGTGTATGATGAAAACGGCTGGCCGAGCGGCTTTGCCGGCGGTAAGCTCATCGAACGGGAGGAAGACCGCGACCGTTATCTGACCCACGCGGTCGGTGCTTTTGACGCGTCGGCAACGGTCAACTACCGTATCGACGGCGACCGACTGGTGCGTACCACCGAAAACGACGGCAGCGAGAATTATCTGAACGTTACCGTTTGCTCGGCTATGTCCACCGCCGATATTCTCAACCCGCGCGTCGTGGACGAATTCCTCCGCCTCACCCACGAGCAGTATGCGGCACGGTTCGGCGCCGACTTCTCCAAGAAGATTGCCGGTTTCTTTACGGATGAACCGCAGTATTATCGCTGGGGAACTTCCTATACCGATATCGTCGCAGACTATTTCCGCGATACCTATAACGAGGATATCTTCGATTCCATCGGCTTGCTGTTTGTCGAAAAGGAAGGCTATCGTGATTTCCGCTATCGCTACTGGAAAGCGATGCAGACGCTGATGCTGGAGAACTTCGCCAAGAAGATCTACGACTGGTGCGACGAGCACGGTATGATGCTCACCGGTCACTACGTCGAGGAAACCTCTCTCGGCTACCAGATGATGTGCTGCGGCGGCGCAATGCCGTTCTATGAGTTTGAACATATCCCGGGCATCGATTGGCTGGGACGTCCGTCGGATGGCGAAATAGCCGCCCGTCAGGTCGGCAGCGTTGCGGCGCAGCTCGGCAAGGAACAGGTGCTGACCGAATCCTTTGGCTGCTGCGGCTGGGACGTCACCCCGAAGGATCTTCGCCGTATTCTCGGCGTCCAGTATGTGTGCGGTGTCAATCTGCTGTGCCACCACCTGCTGCCGTATGCGGAATACGGTCAGCGCAAGCGCGATTATCCCGCCCATTACTCGGCGGTCAACCCGTGGGTCAGCAACGACTTCGCCACCTTTAACCTCTACATTTCCCGTCTGGGCAAGTTGATCGCCAACAGCAAAGAGCAGGTCAACGTTGCGATGCTGCATCCCATCCGCAGCGCGTACTTCGACTATAAGCGTGACCTGCCCGACGAGGCTCGATTCAACGTTGCCGAGCTGGACGATCACTTGACGGCCGATTGCCGCCGCTTGTCTTCTGCAGGTATTGGCTATCATTTCCTCGACGAGACCCTGCTTGCCCGTCACGGCTTTGTGAAGGATGGCAAGATCGGATGCGGCCTCTGCTCGTACGACTACCTCATCTTGCCGCATATGCTCACCATGGACGACACCACCGAGCGCCTGCTGCGCGAGTATGTGGAAAACGGCGGCAAGGTGCTGGTCTTGGGCGATAATCCTTCCTATATCGGCGGTATTCCGCACAACTACGACTATCTCCGCTCCACCTGCACGTGGGAGGAGTTGGTGGCGGCTCAGCCGTACACCGTCGCGAACACCGAGCATGCGCTGCTTGGTTGCTATCGCCGCTTTGAGGACGCCGAATTCCTGCTGGTGCAGAATTCTTCGATGACCGAAGCATGCGACCAAACCTTCTGCTTCGGTGACACTGTCCGCTCGTTGGAAAAGCTCGACCTTCTGACCATGAAAACCGAGCGGCTGCCGCTGACGGTACATTTCGAGGCAGGGGAGATGATGCTCCTTTTCCCGAGCGACAAGGAGCCGGAGCAAAAGGGCGCGATTCGCGAGGAACGCTTCGTTCTGAATAACGCGAAGGTGTCCACCAAGGCCAACTTCCTCACCCTCGACCTCGTCCGCTATTCCACCGACGGCGTCAACTTCTCCAAACCCTATCCCTGCCTCGGCCTGTTCCGGAAATTGCTGGGTGACCGCTACGCGGGAGATATTTGGTTCAAGTATGAGTTTGAGGTGCGTGACTGCCCGAGCGAAATAAAACTGCTGGCAGAGACCGGCTCCATCGGTGAACAGTGGTTTAACGGTCATCCGCTCACCTTTGATCTCCGCTCGGAAGTTGAGAAGGAACTGTGGATTACCGATGTGGCACCGCTGACTCGCGTTGGCATCAACGATTACACGGTGAAGGTGAACTGGTTCCAGAGCGAGCAGGTCTATTACGCTCTGTTTGGCGAAGGCGTCACCGAGAGCTTGCGTAACTGCCTCGTGTACGATTCCGCACTGGAATCCATCTACCTCGCAGGTCAGTTCGGTGTTTACAGCGACCGCCCGTACATCCAAGATGACGAGGATGAGCGCTTCGTGTTTGGCGAAGGCTTCTATATCGGCAAATGTCCCGAGGACGAAGTAATTCCACTTCTAAACCAAGTAGATGGGGTAGGTAATATCTCAATGTCTGGTCAACCAGAACGTTATGTTTATGTAGACATCGACCAAGCAAAACTAGATGCTTATCATAT
>JAFOFS010000352.1 GCA_017387165.1 Clostridia bacterium | reverse complement strand
GTAGCCGACGGAGGGAGAGAAAAACCTGCACGGGTCGCCGAGGATGCCGGTCCCTGCAATGTCGCCAACAAAATCGCGGTGTGCGACTTATCCCGTCTTGTGGTGTTGACTGTCAAAAATGAAAAATTTTTTCGAAAAGGTTAGCAATAAATATAGATAAACGGCGATTTCAATTGAAAAAAATTAGTACAAGAGGCAAAAACGGAATACCGATAGCATAAAAATTAACAAAATTGGGATAACTATGAACTAAACTTTGGAACTGTTCAAATGACGCAATTCATTATAAAATAAAGATACATAATAGGCAACTGTGTTCAGCGGTTGTCCGAAGGAGGATATGACTATGAAAAAGTGGTTTGCTTTGATTTTGTCCGTGGTGCTGCTGGCGGCGCTGATGGTGCCGGTTTCGGCGGCGCAGACCGGCGTATTTGTGGACGAGGTTGCGGTCAATGCGGATGGCAGTTTTGCTGCTCCGGAGATCGTGGAGTTCTCCGAGTATATGCGCTATGAGTCTAACCCCGATTTGGAAGTGACTCATCTCGTCAAGGCGGCGCACAAGGAAGACGTGGATAATCAGTTGTCCTATCAGGCGAAGTCCAACCATGCGGAATACATCGTTTACAAGATGAACGAGAGCATCGGCGGCTTTGAACTGTTCTTAAACTGCACCGCCGGTTTGGGCGATCCGATGCAGGACGTTTCGGTGTACATTTCCAAAACCGGCGAGGCGAACAGCTGGATCGAGATCAAGAAGCAGGCGACCGAGCTGTACTACAACGATGACATTTACATCAACTTCGACAAGGCTTACTGGCATCACTCGACCGTGATGAACAAGGAAAAGATCCCGAAGGGCTACACCTATCTGAAAGTTCAGCTCAATGCCTGTAACGAGAAGGATGACGTGCCGTGGAACGTGGCGATCGACACCATCAAGATCGTGCTGGGCGAAGGCGTCGCTGTGCCGACCCTTCCGACGGTTGACAAGAACCTGACCAAGCCGTCCACGACGGCGAGCACCACGACCACCAAGGGCCAAGGCGGCAACAACGTGACCACCACGACCACCACCAAGGGCCAGGGCGGCAACAACGTGACCACCACGACCGGCGCAAACGGTGAAACCACCACGACCGTGGCAAACGGCGAAACCACCACGACCGTCGGCGGTAACGCTTCGCAGGATGCCGGTGCCACCACCACGACGGGTGACAACGCTTCGCAGGATGCCGGCGCCACCACCACGACGGCGGCAGGCGGAAACGGCGACGGCGCGGATGCCGAGCCGAATGCTCTGCCCTGGATCATCGGCGCTGTGGCGCTGGTTGTGATCGGCGCAGCGGTCGTCCTGCTTGTGCTGAAGAAGAAAAACTAATCAGTCCCAAACGAAAGGAAAGGAGGCGTTCCGGTGCCGACAAGCGGAAGACGATTCCAATTCGATATGCTGTACGAAAGCGACAAAGGCGGCGATGCCCGTCGTTTCGGTGCGATCGATCTGTTCCAGGCCGGTGACGTTTCCTACGTCAGTGGATACGAGATTCCGTCGCATAAGCAATGGTGTCACGAGATCAGTTACATCATTAGCGGCGAGGGATACTTCACCACCGACAACGAAACGGATCTGCTGGTGGAGGGGGATATTCATTTTTGCCCGGCCGGCAAGACGCACGCCATTCGCACCGCAAACGGTTCGGATCTGCGGTATGCGTACATCGGCTTCAGCTTCAACGAGAAAGCTGATCAAAACGAAGAGATCCGACAATTGAAAGAATATTACGAAAAACTGGCCTATTATAAGGTGACCGACTCCCACAACCTGGTGGTGCCGCTGTTCCGCAATCTGGACGAATTGTACGGACGGGAGAGCTTTTACACCACCATGGTGGAGGCGTATCTCATTCAGATGCTGGTGCTGGTATACCGCTGCTTCGATGCGCAACCGAAGAGTGAGTATTTCCCGCCGGTGAGTGAGAAAAACGTCAGTCAGTCGATGTACGCGGTAGCCAAATACATCGACAAGCACATTTTCGAGACCATCAACGTGCAAAAGCTGGCGCAGGAGATCGGATACAACTATTCGTATCTTTCGGATGCGTTCTGCCGTTGCAACGGCATCACCATCCGTCGCTACATCAGCAATCGCAAAATTCAAAAGGCGATCGAGTTGATGTGCTGCGGCAAGCTGTCGGTCGTGCAGGTGTCCAATCGCCTGCAATATGCGACCGTGCAGTCATTCAGCAAGGCCTTCAAACGGACGATGGGCTGTTCCCCGACCGAATTCCTGCGGCAGCAGGCGGCAGGGAAAGTGCCCGCCGCGCCAATGACGGAAGTGGAACTCCCGTCGATTTCTGACAAAAAGGAGTGAGAACTATGCGTATCGGGGCGAAGCGGCTGCTGTCGTTGCTCTTGGCAGCGACGCTGGCGGTCACCTGCATTCCGTTCGCGGCTGCTGCCGACGAACCGGAACAGACCGTGATCGATCTGTCCCCTCTGCCGCTGGATTCCATCGATACGCTGGCTCTCCCGTCCTACTACGAATATCGGAAGAGTCAGACCTATGCCGACGCGACCGCGTCCATCGGGCTGACGGTGGACAAGGCGGCGTTATCGCAAGAAGACGCGGCCTTGTTGTCGTATTTGGATAAAAATGCGGTGAAGCTTTCGCCGTCCGGCTACGCGGAGTGGACGGTTACCGTCCCGAGCGATGCGTTGTATGTCGTGGAGCTGGATTATGCGTCGGAGCCGGGTATCGGCCAGACGCTGGAATTGCAGCTGACGGTGGACGGCGCGTATCCCTTCCGCGAGGCGACCGGTCTGACGCTCAAGCGTCTGTGGGAGGATGCGACCGAGATCCGCCAGGATTCTTACGGCAACGATCTCGTCCCCGAGCAGCAGGAGCTGTCGGCGTGGCAGACCGCGACTTTGTCGGATACCAGCGGTTACACCAGCGACAGCTACGGCGTCGCGCTGAAGGCCGGTACCCACACGCTCCGCTTGACGGCAGGCGATTATCCGCTGTATCTGGCGGCCGTCCGCCTCGGCTTTGAGACGAAGGCGGAGGATTACGCGACCGTGCTGACCAAGTGGCAGGCGGCGGGGTATAAGCCGATCGATAACGTCTATCTCAACTATGCGGCGGAAACGCCGGTGATCAAGTCCGACCGCACCATCTTCCCGGCCTACGACCTGGGCAATGCGGCGACTGTTCCGAGTGAGCCGGGCATCATCAAGCGCAACGTCATCGGCGGTACCAACTGGAAAAAAGCCGGCGAGTGGATCGTGTACGAGGTGGAAGCACCGGCTGACGGTCTGTATCAGTTGACCTTTAAGTACCGTCAGAATATCTCGCTGGATATGACGGTGTACCGCAACATTTATGTAAACGGCGAGCTGCCGTATGCCGAGCTGGAATCGGTGGAATTCCCGTATTCCTATCGCTGGGCAAATCTGACCGTCAAGGACGATGGCGGCAATCCGCTGTACGTCAAGCTCAACAAGGGCAAGAATACCATTCGTCTGGAAACCACCACCGGTGCGTGGGCGCCCATTTTACAGGACGTCGATCGGCTGGCGATGGAGATGAACGATCTGTACCGCCGCATCATTATGGTGACCGGTACCTCTCCCGACAACTACCGCGACTACCATCTGGAAAGCGAAATTCGCGGTCTCTCCGAGATTTTGGCGGATCTGGCGACCCGTACCAATGCGGCGGCCGATCAGTACGAAGCCATCAACGGCGGCGTATCGCAGCAATCGGCGGTTTTGCGGACGGTGGCGGATCAGATGGACGTGTTTGCGAATAAAACCGAAAAAATTCCGAAAGGTCTGGCGACCTTCCGCGAAAAGATCACCGCACTGACCGACTGGCTGCTCAACAACAAAGAGCAGCCGCTGGAGCTGGATTATTTCATCC
>JAFOFS010000351.1 GCA_017387165.1 Clostridia bacterium | reverse complement strand
TAGATAACTTCACTTGCCCGAAAGGGCAAACTTAGTTGTGGCACCTTCCTTACGGAGGGTGCCTCACGGGAGGTCTTTTTTTATCCTCGTTCTTCTTCCACCTGACGGCACAGAGCAACCAGATCCGCAAAGGTGGTCATGGTGTTGGCGGCGCGGCGGTAGGCGGCAGCGCCGACAACGCCGTGCAGATACCAGCCGGCGTGCTTACGCGCCTCCAGCATCGCCACCTTTTCTCCCTTGAGGGCGATCGCCCGTTCGGTCTGCTGCAGCAAGGTCAGCAACCGCTTGGACAGCGGCGGCGTGTAGGTCATCCGCTCGGCGGTCAACCATGCATTGATATCCGAAAAGATCCACGGGTTGCCGAGGGCGGCACGCCCGACGAGAATGCCGTCGCAGCCGGTCTGTTCCAGCATCGCGGCGGCGGAATGAGGGTCGGTCACGTCCCCGTTTCCGATGACGGGAATGCGTACCGCCTGCTTGACCGCCCGAATGATGCTCCAATCCACCGGCGGTGCGTACATCTGATCCCGTGTGCGACCGTGAACCGCCACGGCGGCAGCGCCGCCGGCCTCGCAGGCCTGCGCCACCTCGACGGCGTTGACCTCATCCTTGGAGTAGCCCTTGCGGATCTTGACGGTCACCGGCAGATCGGTGGCGTTTTTCACCGCCTCCACCAGCCGCCGGCACAGCTCGGGATCGCGCATCAACGCGCTGCCGCAATGGTTTCCGGCAATTTTTGGCGCCGGACACCCCATATTGATGTCCAACCAATCGGGGTGATGCGCCGCCGCCAATACGGCGCCTTTCGCCATAATGTCGGGGTCATCCCCGAACAGCTGCGCGGCCGTCGGACGCGCACCGTCGTCCAGCTCCAACAGCTCGTGACTCTTGCGGTCGCCGTAGCAAAGTCCCTTGGCGCTGACCATCTCGGTCACCGTCCAAGCGGCGCCGTTCGCGGCGCAGACCTCGCGAAACGCGCGGTCGGTCACCCCTGCCATCGGGGCAAGCCCCACCTTCCCTTGTAATTCGATATGGCCGATACGCATCCGATCACCTCTTTTCCGGGTTATTATAGCACATTCGAGCGGTTATCGCAACGAAAATTTACATCCTGTTTATAAAAAAGGGTGGAAAATAGAAGAAAAGTATAGTATAATAACTTTGAATATGCCCTTTAGAGGAAAGGAGTCTTTCATTATGGGACTTTTCAGTAAGATGTTTGGCGATTACAGCACCCGCGAGATCAAGCGGATTCGTCCGCTTTGCGACAAGACGTTGGAATTGGCGACCAAATACAAGACCTACTCGGACGAGCAGCTGCGCGGTGAAACCGAGCGTTTCAAAAACGCGGTTGCATCCGGTGTGCCGCTGGACGATCTGCTGCCGGAGGCGTTCGCCGTCTGCCGTGAAGCGACCGACCGTGTGCTCGGCACCCCCCACTTCCCCGTGCAGATTCTCGGCGGTATCGTGCTGCATCAGGGTCGCATCGCGGAAATGAAGACCGGCGAAGGCAAAACCCAGACGGTCATCCTCCCGGCCTACCTCAACGCGCTGCGCGGCGAGGGCGTCCACGTCGTGACGGTCAACGAATACCTCGCCAAGCGCGACAGCGAATGGATGGGCAAGGTGTTCCGTTTTCTCGGCTTGACGGTCGGCCTCATTATGCACGATATGAGCAAGGACGAACGCCGCGCCGCCTACGCCGCGGATATCACCTACGGCACCAACAACGAGCTGGGCTTCGATTACCTGCGTGACAATATGGTCATCTACGCCGCCGACAAGGTGCAGCGCGGTCACGCGTTTGCCATCGTTGACGAGGTGGACTCCATTTTGATCGACGAGGCGCGTACGCCGCTCATCATTTCGGGTCAGGGGGACAAATCCACCGACCTGTATCAAAAAGCGGATCAGTTTGTCAAGCGGTTGACCTGCCGCCGCATCAAGGAAATGGATGCGAAAGAGGAACAGGACATCAACGCCAACGGCGATTACATCGTGGACGAAAAGGCGCGTACCGCCACCCTCACCCAGCAGGGCGTCAAGAAGGCGGAGCGGGCGTTCGAGGTGGAAAACCTGATGGATCCCGAAAACGTCACCCTGCTGCACCACATCAATCAGGCGATCAAAGCCAACGGCGTCATGCGCCGTGACGTGGACTACATCGTCAAGGACGATCAGGTGCTGATCGTGGATGAGTTTACCGGACGCATTATGTACGGTCGCCGCTACAACGAGGGTCTGCATCAGGCGATCGAAGCCAAGGAAAACGTCAAGGTTGCCCGCGAAAGCCGCACCTTGGCGACCATTACCTTCCAGAACTATTTCCGCCTGTACAAGAAGCTGTCGGGTATGACCGGTACCGCCAAGACGGAGGAAACCGAGTTCCAGCAGATCTACCGCCTCGACGTGGTGGAGATCCCGACCAACAAGCCGGTAATCCGCGAGGATATGGCGGACGTGGTGTTTAAGACCGAACGGGCGAAGCTCGCCGCCGTGCTGGCGCAGATCAAGGAATGCCACGAGCGGCAGCAGCCGGTGCTGGTGGGTACGGTGTCCATCGAAAAATCCGAGCTGATCTCCCAGCTGCTCACGATGCAGAAGATCCCGCACGAGGTGCTCAATGCCAAGGCGCACGAGCGCGAGGCGTTGATCGTCGCGCAGGCCGGTCAGCTTGGCGCGGTCACCATCGCCACCAATATGGCCGGACGCGGTACCGATATTAAACTGGGCGGTAACGCCGAATATCTCGCCAAGGACGAGATGCGTAAGCGCGGCTACACCCCCGAACTCATCGAGGCGGCGGACAGCTACGGCGACACCGAGGACGAGGCTGTTCTGGAGGCCCGTGCGACCTTCCGTGAGCTGGAGGAAAAATACCGCCGCGAGATCGAGCCGCTGGCGGACAAGGTCCGTGAGGCCGGCGGTCTGTTCATCCTCGGCACCGAGCGCCACGAATCCCGTCGTATCGATAACCAGCTGCGCGGTCGAAGCGGTCGTCAGGGCGACCCCGGCGCCTCCCGTTTCTTCCTGTCGATGGACGACGATCTGCTGCGCCTGTTCGGCGGTGAGCGGATGAACGCGATGATGGAAACGCTCGGCGTGGACGAAAATATGCCGATCGAAAACCGGTTGCTGACCGGCGCGATCGAGTCGGCACAGCGCCGCATCGAGGAACGCAACTTCGGCATCCGCCGCGACGTGCTGCAGTACGACGACGTGATGAACTCCCAGCGCGAGAAGATCTACGGCGAGCGCAACAAGGTGCTGGACGGCGAGGATATCCGCGATTCCATCCTGCGGATGATCGACGGCTCCATCGCCGGCACGGTGGAACGCTACGCGCCTGCCTCCGATATGCACGACAACTGGGATATCGAGGGTCTGGAGAAATATTACAACGGCTGGCTGTGCCGCGTCGGTGATTTCAAGCTGACGCCGCAGGAGCTGGAGGATGCGGAAAGCACGCAGTTTGCGGACGAACTCATCCGCCGCGCCCACCTCATCTATGAAAAGAAAGAGGAAAAATACGGCGAAGCGATGCGTGAACTGGAGCGGGTGGTACTGCTCAAAAACGTGGACCGCTACTGGATGGATCACATCGACAATATGGATGAACTCCGCCGCGGTATTCACCTGCGCGCCTACGGTCAGAAAGATCCGGTCGTGCAGTACCGCCTGGAGGGCTTCGATATGTTCGACGCGATGATCGACGCCATCCGTGAGGATACCGCCCGTATGATGATGACGGTGGAAATCCGCGCACAGGAGGAGCCGAAGCGTGAGCAGGTGATGAATCCGACCGCCACCTCCGGCGACGGCACCGTCAAGGGTGGACGCAAGGTGACCGGCAAGGTCGGTCGCAACGATCCCTGCCCCTGCGGCAGCGGTAAGAAATACAAATCCTGCTGCGGAAAATAAGGAAAAGATAAAGAGGGAACAATATGAAATTGGGTATCGTCGGATTGCCGAACGTCGGCAAATCCACTCTGTTTAACGCCCTCACCTCCACCAAAAACGCGGAGGCGGCAAACTATCCGTTCTGCACCATCGAGCCGAACGTCGGCATCGTCGCGGTGCCGGATCCCCGTCTGGATAAGCTGGCGGAGCTGTGGGACACCGATAAGAAGACGCCGGCCATCATCGAATTCGTGGACATCGCCGGTCTGGTCAAGGGTGCGGCGCAGGGCGCCGGTCTCGGCAACAAATTCCTCGGCAACATCCGCGAATGCGACGCGATCGTGCACGTGGTGCGCTGCTTTGACGACGACAACATTATGCACGTCGTGTCCGACGTGACCAAGGCGGAGGCGGTGGACCCTGCCGCCGACATCGAGGCGATCGACCTCGAACTGATCCTCTCGGACGTGGAGATCGTCGGCAACCGCCTCGGTCGCCTGTCCAAGCTGGGCAAGACCGGCAACAAGGACGCTGCCGCCGAGGCGGCGTGGCTGTCCGGTCTGGCGGAGCACCTCGACGCCGGCAAGCCTGCCCGTACCTTTGAGTACGACCCGAAAGACGATATGCAGGCGGCCGCGATGAAGGAGATGGGTCTGCTGTCCCAGAAACCGGTCATCTACGCCTGCAACGTGGGCGAGGACGACCTGATGGACGGCATTGAAAACAACACCTACTTCCCCATCGTCAAGAACATCGCGGACAGCGAGGGAGCGATGGTGGTGCCGATCTGCGCCAAGACGGAGGAGGACATCGCGGATATGACCCCCGAGGAAAAACGCGAATTCCTCGCGGAGATGGGGGTGCCGGCCTCCGGTCTGGACAACCTCATCACCGCCAGCTACCGCTTGCTCGGTCTGATCTCGTTCCTCACCGACGGCAAAAAGGAATGCCGCGCCTGGACCATTAAGAAAGGCACCAAAGCGCCGCAAGCGGCCGGTAAGATTCACTCCGACTTTGAGCGCGGCTTCATCCGCGCCGCCGTCGTGCCGTACGACGTGCTGGAATCCTGCGATTTCAATATGGCGACGGTCAAGGCGAAGGGTCTGCAGCGTACCGAAGGCAAGGAATACGTGATGCAGGACGGCGACATCGTCGAATTCCTGTTTAATGT
>JAFOFS010000350.1 GCA_017387165.1 Clostridia bacterium | reverse complement strand
CAGGCAAATATCGTCAATGCGGTCAAAACCGATCTGCAGATCGGGAATACAAAAATCGTACGGAGTATGTGCGATGCGCTCTACGACCGCTTGTCCCCACAAGCGCCAGCAACGCATCGCTTCCGCCGGCGACATACCAAAATCGGTGCAGGCCAAAATCGCCTCGCGCATACCGAATTGCTTGCGGAATTCTTCACCGAGCTGGCGAGCTTTGGCCAAGGAGATACCTTTGACCTCTGCCAGTCGAAGCGGCTCGGTTTCAAATATTTTCAATGCTTGATCGCCGAATTTGCGGATAATGGCTGTGGCGGTGACGCGACCGATTCCCTTGATCGCTCCGGCCATCAAATAATCGAGAATGTCGTCGGCTCGCTCCGGCAGATGCCGCTCGGCCGTTTCGGCGTAAAACTGCGTACCGTAGGTCGGGTGCTCTACGTATTCGCCCTTCATAACGATAATTTCCCCGACGTTCGGCTTGGGCATAATCCCGACGGCACGGATGGACTCACCATCGCAATCGGCCGTAAAAACCGACCACATACTGACTTCGTTGTGATAGGTCACCGCCGTCACTTTTCCGGTCAATTCAATCGTTTCTTCTGTCTGCCTTTCGTCCATTCCGTTTCACCTGCCTATTCGGTATTAGTATATCTTATTCTGACAAAAAATGCAACACTTTGCTAAATTCCTCCACCGTTAAAATCGGCGGGAAACGCCCGCTTTCGCTCAAACGACGGCAGCGTTCCCGTGATTCGCCATCCATACCGGAATCCACGTACCAAACACGGGCAAAGCCGCGTTCCTGCAAGCGGCTGATGGTGCTTCTCCCCAGCAGTACCTCAGGGTTATCCACGCGTCCGCGAAGCGGCACGACCGCCCAGACCCGTTGGTGTGCCGGATAAAACCAGCGTGTCACCAGCTGTACGATCAGAACAGCAAGAAGGTATAAAGCCGCCGTTCCCCCAATCAGCCACCACAGTGCGTGCTCCGTTATCATCGGGCATTCCTCCTTTACTATTGAAATATGCGGCGGACAAGAACCTCGATAAAATAAAACAACACGCCTCGGTATACAAGGCGTGTTGTTTTGTTAATCCAATTCGATGGCGCCGGTGTACAGTTGATAATAGCGCCCTTTCATAGCGAGTAGCTCGTCGTGATCGCCGCGTTCAATGATGCGTCCTTGCTCCAGCACCATAATGGCATTGGAATTGCGAACGGTAGACAAGCGATGCGCAATAACAAAGGTGGTGCGGTTTTTCATCAAACGATCCATACCGTGCTCAATGTGCCGTTCGGTACGGGTATCGACCGAGCTGGTTGCTTCATCCAGCACCAGTATCGGTGCCTTACTGACGGCCGCTCGAGCGATGTTCAGCAGCTGGCGTTGACCTTGCGAGAGGTTGGCGCCGTCTCCGTTTAAAACGGTGTTGTAGCCATCCTCCAACCGCATAATAAAGGAATGCGCGCTGGCCAGCTTTGCTGCCTCGATTACCTCCTCGTCGGTTGCGTCCGGACGACCGTAGCGGATGTTTTCCATCACCGTTCCGGAGAACAAATGCGTATCCTGAAGCACCATGGCGATATTTTCACGCAAGTGAGAACGAGGAATATCGCGAATGTCCACTCCATCCACCGTGATGCTTCCCTCGGAAATATCGTAGAAACGGTTGAGCAGGTTGGTGATGGTGGTTTTGCCGGCGCCGGTCGATCCGACAAATGCGATCTTTTGACCGGGATGCGCATACAGAGAAATGTTGTGGAGGACGGTTTTGTTCTCGTCGTAGCCGAAGGTGACGTTATCCAAGCGTACGTCGCCGATAATCGGCTGTACAACCGCGTTTTCGGGCTCTCGGCAGCTCGACTCGGGTTCGGTGTCCATAACGGCAAAAACGCGCTCTGCGCCGGCGAGAGCGGCAAAGACGGTGGACATTTGCTGCGAGATCTGGTTAATCGGCATTGAGAATTGCTTCGAGTAACCGGCGAAAACGGTCAGACCGCCGGGCGTAAAGCCGCTCGTGCACATCAAAATGCCGCCGATGCCGATGGTGATGCCATAGGAAATCTGGGACGTGTTCCCCATAATCGGTCCCATAATGCCGCCGAAGAACTGCGCTTTGAATTGCTTGTCGCGGAGATCGTTATTCAGAAGATCAAATTCTTCTTTGCAGGTTTCTTCGTGATTGAAGACCTTAACTACCTTCTGACCCGTCACCATCTCTTCCACGTAGCCGTTAACCGCGCCGAGGGCGCTTTGCTGACCGGAGTAATACTTGGACGAGGCCTTGGCAATCGCACCGCCTCCAAGGGCAAAAATCGGGATAAAAACGATAGTGACCAGCGTCAGTATCCAGTTGGTGGTCAACATAAAGATGAACGTTCCCACCAGCGTGATCAATCCGGAAACGGTGGAGGTAAGTGCGTTGTTGAGCATCACGTCGATGTTGTCGATATCGTTGGTGAAACGAGACATCACGTCGCCGGTCGGATGAGCGTCGAAATAGCGGACAGGAAGCTTTTGGAGCTTGGCAAACAGATCAGAGCGCAACGCTACAATGGAATTTTGCGAAACCGAAAGCATCAGCTTGGATTGCAGGTAAGAAGACGCAACACCGATAAGGTAGATACACAAAAGAATGGTTAACGCCATTGTAATATATACCCACGGCTTCGCGTCGTTCGTGCCCAGAATCGCGCAGATAATGCGATCGGCAAACTTTTCCAACGGACTGGGTGAAATGGTCGCATTCGGCAACACCGCCAGCGTGAGGCGGTTGATGATCGGCGCCAGCATATAGGACGCAAACAGCGAGGTGACGGTGGTGAGGATCATACAACAGAAGACGACGACCAATCGCCACTTATATTTGCCGACGTAGCCGAGCAGGCGCTTGACGGTCTGCTTGGCGTTTTTCGGCTTGCCCTTCATGTGAACGCCGCCGCGTCCACCGGGACGAGGACCGTGCCCTCCCTTGTCGGGAGAGGCGGAGTGTTTGTACTGCTTTTGCAGTTCTTGTAAACTTCTCGCCATCGCTTACGCCTCCCCTCTCTTGCCGACCTGGGATTCGTAAATCTCTTGATAGGCTTCGTTCGTTTCCAGTAATTCGTCGTGTGTGCCGACACCGGTAATGGCGCCGTTGTCCATCACCACGATCAAATCGGCGTCTTCCACCGAAGAAATACGCTGAGCGATGATGATCTTGGTGGAATCGGGAATATTCTCGCGGAACGCTTTGCGAATCATCGCTTCGGTGGCGGTGTCAACAGCAGAGGTTGAGTCATCCAGAATCAAGATTTTCGGTTTAGCCAACAAGGCGCGAGCGATGCAAAGACGCTGCTTCTGACCGCCGGAAACGTTGGTGCCGCCCTGTTCCAACTCGGTTCGATAGCCATCGGGGAAGCTTTCAACGACTTTATGAGCCTGCGATTTTTCGGCAACGTCGCGCAGTTCTTCATCGGAAGCCTGTTCGTTGCCCCAACGGAGGTTGTCCTCGATGGTGCCGGAGAACAGAACGTTCTTTTGCAGCACCATTCCGACTCCTTCACGCAGGTGTTTTAAGGAATAGTCTTTGACGTTGACTCCGTCAACCAGTACCTCTCCCTCATCGGCGTCATACAAACGCGGAATCAGCGATACCAATGTGGTTTTTCCGCAACCCGTTGAGCCGATGATGCCGACCGTCCGTCCGGCCTCGATATGCAGGTCGATCTGTTTAAGCACCTCATCCTCGCTGTGCTTGTAATAGCGGAAAGAAACGCCGCGGAAGGTAACGGAGCCGTGCTCCACCCGCTTGTCCGGCTCGGTCGCATAGACGTCGAGAATATCGGCGGTTTCGTCCAGGACCTCGCGAATACGCTTGGCGGAAGCCAAGGCGCGAGACATCATCATCAGCATCATGGTCACCATCATCAAAGAGAACATGATCTGCGACACGTAGGTTACAAAGGAGGAAAGATCGCCCACCGGCATACCGCCGGCCAGTACCGATTTTCCGCCGAAGTAGAGTACCGACAGCGTGGAGAAATACATAAACAGAGAGATGATCGGGCCCATGCAAATGACCACGTTCATCGCCCGCATCGCCGTCTTTTTGAGATCGGAATTGGCGAAATTAAATTTATCGATCTCATGCTCTTCTCTCACGAAGGATTTGACCACGCGGACGTTGGTGATGTTCTCCTGCGTCGTGTTGTTGAGGTTGTCGATCTTTTGCTGCACCAACGCAAATTTCGAAAAACCAAAGATAATGATCAATCCGATCGCAATCAGCATCAGCGGAATGGTGACCGCCAGCACCAAGGACAGCGAGGGGTTAAGACGGATAGCCATAATCAAGGCGCCGATCAGCATACCGGGTGAACGCAGCAACATACGCAGGCACATATTGACCATGTTCTGCATTTGCGTCACGTCGTTGGTCAGACGGGTGACCAACGAGCCGGTCGAAAAGCGATCGATGTTTGCAAATGAAAAGGATTGCACCTTGGCAAAGAGATCCGAACGCAGGTCGGCAGCAAAGTTGACCGACGCTTTTGCGCCGTAATACGCACCGCCGATACCGCCACCCATCATCATCAAGGCAGTCAGCACCATCAAAGCGGCATAGCCGATGCTGCCGCCAACGGTGAGTGTGCCGGCGCTTGCGGCGTTGATGATCAGCGCCAGAAAGGTCGGCATCAGCACTTCACCGATGACCTCAACGATCATACAAATGGGTCCGCAAATAAAATATTTGAGATATGGTTTGATGTATTTGCCCCATCGCTTCATATAGGGTCCCCCTATTTTCCGTTTAAAGAAAGACGGCTGACAATCGCCAGCCGTCTTTCGGAACGATCGTGCTTACTTTTTCTTCAACTTCAGTTTGGCCGCCCAGCGCTTGACCAGACCGCCGCCGAAAGCGGATTCCTTTTCCGATTCCTTGAGGTAATGCGGTTGGTTGCTTTCGACGTCAATGTCGGTCAGGTTGTGGTAAGCCATCGTTTCGACCGGCAGCTCTTTTTCCGCCAGCTTACGCTCACAGAAGGTGCGGACCAGCGTGTAGATGACCGCCAGCAACGGCACGCCGACAATCATACCGACAAAGCCGAAGAGCCATTTTCCGAGTGCCAATGCGGCAATGACCCAAACGCTGCCGAGACCGGTGTTTTCGCCGAGCAGGCGCGGACTGACGATGTTGCCGTCGATCTGCTGAAGAACAACAATGAACACGATAAGAATGATGAAATCAACCGGTCCTTCCATCAAGGCAAGCAACGCGCAAGGCACCGCGCCGATGAACGGGCCGAAGATCGGGATGATGTCGGTGATACCCATAATGACCGCCATCAGTTCCGGGTACGGCATACCGAGCAGCAGCAGACAGGGGTAGGACACGATGCCGATCATAATGGAATTGATGATTTTCGCAGTGAAGAAACCGCCGAACTTATGGTGGGTCAGCTTGCCGTTGGCGAGCAACGAGTTGGCAACGGACGGCGAAAATACGGCATAGACGAGCTTCTTGACCTGAGCGACGAACATTTCGCGGCGGTTTAGGAAATAAACCGCAACGACGATGCCGACGATGATATTGAAAAGCACGCCGACCACCGCGACCAAGCCGCTGGAAATGCTCATCACGACGCCCGAAAGCTCAGGAACAAGCACACCGGAAATGACGTTAACGAGATTTGCGGAGAAATCCGCAAAGAAGTCGAGCACTGCCGCCTGTATTTCCGGATGATCCACCAGCATCTTCTCCGCCCACGCGGTCAGATCGTTGAAATACGTGGGGACGTTCTGCACCAATTGCTTCAAGCTTTCGATCACCTGCGGGATGACCAACCAAAGCGTGCCGACGATAAAGAGCAGCAACAACACAACGGAGAATGCCACTCCCCAATAGCGGGCATGCTTGATCGCTTTTTTGGGGTGTCTGACGTTTGCACGGATGCAGAGCGGACGAAAGATCTTCTTTTCGGCAAAATTGCAGATCGGCGTCAGAAGATAAGCAATGACGAAGCCGTAGATCATCGGCGCGATCGCGGCAAAGAAACCTTTGAAGAAATTGCCGACGGTTGCTCGATTGAAGAGCATCCAGACAAGCAACCCCGACGCCGCAATGACGCAGAATGCGGTAATGCCGGTATAGAGATACTTTTTATCCCATTTGAACTTCACGGTGTAACACCACCTTTATCGAACTTTCTGTAAAATTTTGACGATCTCACCAATGTACATCCGGTGGTAATCGTGATTGGTATAATGCGAGGCAATGGTCGGATCGACGAAACCGGCCGGATCGAAGTCCTGTACGTACATCTTCCGACAGATGAGAACGATCTCAGCCTCTCCGAAATAGGGAGCCTGGGTATCAAAACGAGGAGTCAGACCGGACTCCACGATCTTATCCATATCGCGTCCGGATTTCGTTCCGCAAAGCTGCAGCGCCTGCTTAAAGCCTTTCCCCAGAAACGAAAGAGCGAAATACGGCTCTTGCTCCATAAATTCGTAGGTGTAGCGCTGCGGACGCACATAAGCGGTGGCAACGGGAACGTTCCAAAGCATACCGATGCCGCCCCAACTGGCAGTCATCATATTGCACTTCCGTCGATCACCCGCCGAAATCAACATCCATTCCTTACCGATGCGAGAAAATACGTTGTCATTCCATTCGCAAGGATCGATCTCGATGAACTTTTGCATAAGCGCCATCTCCCCTTTTACTGGATTATTTTATACTATAGCATATTTTATGCAGATACGCAAGTAAAAAGAAAAGAAGTTCTTAAAAGATTTACAAATAAAAAGGCCACAGTGGAAGCTGTGGCCTTTTGTGATTATAATCCGAGCACTGCCGAGGCGAAGGAAAGATAAATGAGCAGCGATAAAACGTCCACCGTTGTGGTGATCAACGGGCTGGCCATCACGGCTGGATCGATACCGATCCGATCCGCCAGAATGGGCAGCAAGCCGCCGACGAATTTAGCGACCAAAACGGTCAGAACGATCGAAAGCGAAACTCCGCCTTCTTTGTATGTACTTAAAGCATTAGCAACATTTTGCATTTCATCAGCAACCTTTTTACCTTGAGTTTGATAATTTTTTATTTGTGTCTTATAATCACT
>JAFOFS010000349.1 GCA_017387165.1 Clostridia bacterium | reverse complement strand
GCTTATCCTTCAGCCACAGCGCCAGCTGACGCTCGTACACCGCGTCCTCGATCTCGGGCGTACCGCCGCGGCGGGTGGGCAGCAGCTGATCTCCCGCGACCTCCTTGTCGGTACAAGCGACGTCGTTGCGCCATTTTTCTCGCTCGGCAGGATCGCGCAGATTGGGAATGTCCATCGAACGACCGTTTTCCAAAATGGAACGGAACGCAAACATGCCCGGCAGGAACATATCCAGCGCCTCGTACACGTCGATCACATCCGCCGTCTTATCCCCGCGCAGATATTCCACGAAATGGTACATCGAATAGAAGTCCGAGCCGCCGTGACCAAAGCCCTCTGCGCGGTCATCCAACCCACGGGAGGGAAGGTAGGTTTCGATCTTGCGCGGACCGTACTGCCCATCGTATTCGTCCGCATTAACGTGCAGGCGATGGAAGCACATCGGGTCGGCATCCTCACGACCGCTTTCCATGCGTCCCTTGGCGCCGTACACCGAGTACCAAATGGAATCGCGGTACAAGCCGCCATGCAGACTCTTGACGATGGCACCGTTTTCCAGCGTCACCATCTCGATGCCGAATTCGCCGCCGCGCGAGCCGACGCGCGTACGGCGGGCGTTATTCGCGCCCTCGAAGCCGATAACCGACACGGGACGCAGCTTGGACATATGAATGATCGGACCGAGCGAATGGGTGCAATAGAAGGTGGAGTACATCCAGTTGCGCCAATGGTCCTTCTCACCGTAGGTGATGCTCGGCCAGATGGTCTCGCCGTTGTGCACGTACTCGCACTCGGCATACTCCAGCTCGCCGATTTTGTTCTCCGCATAGAGGCGAGTCATCTCGGCGGTGGCAGGCATATAGCAATAGTTTTCGCCGTAGACGTAGGTCATACCCGTCTGCTCCACCGCTTCGATCAGCTCCACCGCTTCCTTCATGGTCTGGACCGGCAGCACCTCGGAAAAGACGTGCTTCCCCTCATGCATGGCGCGAATGGCAAACGGCGCGTGCTGATGCGCATAGTTGGCCAGCACCACCGCGTCCATATCGTGCTTGATAAAATCGTCAAAATTGTCATAAAAGGTGACGTTCAGCCCCTCTGCGTACTGCTTCTGCGTTTCCAGCGCCTCTGCCGACTTGTCGCAGATCGCCACCACCTCGGCGTTATCTGCCCGTTTGCAATAGTTGATCATGCTGGTACCGCGATAGGCGCCCAGTACGCCGATACGAATTTTTTTCATTCGGATACACTCCTTTCGTCTTCTTCAGTATACCGCCTCCGGCGACCGTTTTCAATGGAAAATTTCCATCTATTTGTGGAAATTCGTTGACTTTTAAGCGTAAAATGCTATACTGAACACAGGAGGTGAACGCGTTATGTTCGAGAAAAACATCTGCCTGCTCAATCCGTTTCGTAGCGGCGGCGATCCGCTGTACATTGCCCATTTCGTTCTGGAAACCAATCCGCAGACCGATTCCGCCCTGCGGTCGACGGCCACCTACCGCGTTCATTATGTCTGCCGCGGTCACGGCACACTGCACACCCCGGGGCATACCTACCCGCTCAAGGCGGGAGATCTGTTCTTTACCTTTGCCGCAGAGCCGATCGCGGTGCAGGGAAGCGACGGCTTTCAATATATGTATATCAGCTTTCTCGGCGGTCGGGGCAACCAGCTGCTCGACCGCTTAAAGATCGATCGCCGGAGGCGGATATTTCACCACATGACGCAGGTGGGTAGATTTTGGGAAACCTGTCTGTCGATGTCGACGTCCTCTGTCGATACGCTTTGCGAAAGTGCTCTGCTGTACGCCTTTTCCTGCCTCGAGGTGCAGCAGAAGGACGTCGGGATCGATCAGCAGACCGAGACCGTTCTGCGTATCCGCAAAGCGATCGAGGAGGGGTTTTCCCGCCCGACGCTGTCGTTGGAAACGCTGGCGGAGCAATTGGCTTACAACCCGAAATACCTTTCGGCGGTGTTCAAAAAAGGGACGGGTATCGGGGTGGTGGATTATCTGCAGACGCTGCGAATTCGCCACGCCTGCACTATGATGGAGCAGGGCTTCCGCAGTATCGCGGATATCGCGCAGTATTGCGGCTTTAACGACCCGCAGTATTTCGCAAAAGTGTTCAAAAAACACACCCGCCTCACCCCCAGCGAATACGTCAAGAGCCTGCATGAATAAACCAAATAAACAGTCCTCCGCGCTTCGCGCAGAGGACTGTTTATTATTTCTTGAACAATTCGGGGTGGTTGGACAGGCGATCCGCTTCGGTGATCGGACGCAGCACGCGGCAGGGATTGCCGACCGCCAGGCTGTGGGGCGGAATGTCCTTGGTGACCACCGAGCCGGCGCCGATGACCGACCCCTCACCGATGGTGACGCCGCCGCAAACGGTGACACTTGCCGCGATCCAGCAGTTATCCTCGACCGTGATCGGGGCGGTGTATTCCAGATTGGTCACCACGCCCGTTTCGGTGTTGAAAAAAGCGTTGCGATCCTCATAACAAAGCGGATGGATGGCGGTCGCCATCACCACGTTCGGCCCGATAAACACCGATTTGCCGATGTTCACCCGTCCCTCGTCCAGCACGGTGAAATTGAAGTTGGCGTAGCTGCCGTCCCCCATCGAAACGTTGGTGCCGAAATCAAAATAGATCGGACCTTGCAGGTACACACCCTCTCCGCGATTTGGCATCAACTCGGAAAGGATCTCCTCCCGTTTCGCGGTTTCGGTGTCGAAGGTGTCGTTGTACAGCTTGCAAAGGCGGTGCGCCTTGGTGCGTTCCTCCGCCATCCCCTCGGAAAACGGATCGTAGATCAAATAGCCTGCCAACATTTTTTCGTGCTCGGTCATTGCCGTACCTCCCGTGAACGTTTGATTGTATTACCACATCCGGCGTTTTAATATGGAATCCGGAAATAATCCAAATATGTTTTAAACGTATCCTGTGCGGAGAGACACGTATCCGTAAGGTATCCTTTCTCCCGATTCCATTCTTTCAGCCCCCGATAATAGAACATTTTGATTTTGTCCTCGATGATAAACGGAACGATATTGTGCTTCAAACACTCCTTAAGCATAATCAGCCTGCCAATACGCCCGTTACCATCTTGGAACGGGTGGATGCGTTCAAACCGCACGTGAAACTCTATGATATCTTCCAGTGTTACATTCTCTTTTTTGTTGTAATCCGCAAGCAGTAACTTCATTTCTTCGGGCACGTCTTCCGGCAGGGTCGTTTCTCTTCCGCCAACTTCGTTCGGCAATTTCTTATACTCGCCAACGGCAAACCAATCTTTTTTCGCATCGCCGGTGCCGGTCTTTAATATGAAGTGAAGACGTTTGATAAACTTTTCGCTCAACTGCGATTTGGCGCTTTCGATAACCTCATCAATACAACGGAAGTGAGCGGAGGTTTCGATAATATCATCCACACGCACCCCGTCATCGGTAATGCCAATCGTGTTCGTTTCAAAGATATAGCGCGTCTGATC
>JAFOFS010000037.1 GCA_017387165.1 Clostridia bacterium | reverse complement strand
CGGGAGAGCGTATCGGAATGGTAGCTTATCCAACCAGAAATTATACGGAAGAAGGAGAAAATCTGTACCTGAAACTGACACTGGATGGTGCGGCGGTGGATCCGGAGCTGTATTTGGAGTAGAATTAGTAATCAACGAAGGCTGACCGCAATAATCCGGTTAGCCTTTTTTCATTGTGTTTATGAGGAGCAGGGAGTAAAATAGAGTCAGATAAATCAGATTTTGAATGGATGACAGAGGACGTACAAAAGAGAGAGAGAGGGATGTGAATGGCAAGGTTATTTATCATTGGAAATGGATTTGTTCTTTACAAATCCGAGTGGGTGTGGTATAATGGAAACGATCACTCGGACAGCAGCTGACGTTTGAGATCGATGAGGTACTGACGGGCGAAACGGGGAGACCGTGCGCCGCGGCTGCTGATCAGCTTTTGCGAGATATCGTATACCTGCTGGTCGGTCAGCGGAATGTCCATATCCTCCGCCATCTGACGGATGAGGTCGGTAAACCGACGCTGGTCGGGATGGATGTAGGTGAGGGTGATGCCGAAACGATCGGAGAGGGATACCGATTCCTGAATGGTATCGGCGGCGTGCACCTCGTTTCCGTTGCGGTCGTCAAAGCTTTCCCGTACCAGATGACGGCGGTTGGAGGTTGCATAGATCAGCACGTTTTGCGGACGGGTGGCCAGACCGCCCTCCAGCACCGCTTTCAGCGCGGAGAAATTGTCGTCGTTGCCGGAGAACGAGAGATCGTCGATGAAGATGATGAACTTCATCGGAAGACCGGCCAGCCGGTCGGTCAGATCGGGCAGTTCGCGCAGGAATTCCTTCGGTACCTCGATCATACGCAGCTCGCGGTCGGCGTATTCGTTCAAAATCGCCTTGACGGTGGAGCTTTTGCCGGTGCCGCGATCGCCGTACAGCAGGATGTTGTTGGCAGGAAAACCGTTGATAAACGCCAGCGTGTTGGTGCGGGCGGTTTCCTGCTGCTGCTCGTAGCCCTTGAGATCGGACAGGCGGATGGGGTCGATGTGCTCAACCGCCTTCATACCGCCGTTTCGCCATAAAAACGCGGTGTGGAACACGAATTCGCCGCAGCCGTTCTTGGCGTGCCACGCACGCAGCGCCTCCACCTGTTCTCCCCACGGACGATCCAGCGGCGCAGCGGCAGGACGGTTGCCGATGGTGGGGAGGGTGGTGTCGGCGGTTGCCCGACTGACCGCTTCGGTCGCCGCATAGAGGGCGACCAAATCCCGACGAAGCGCCGCTTCGGAGGCTTCCGGAAGCGGCTTGCCGGCGGCGGCCGCCACCGCAAACGGCGTTTCCTCGGACAGCAGCTCGGTCGCCAATGCGGAGGGCAGGCTGTCCAACGCGTGGAGGGCCGCCAGTTCTTCCGCCAGCTCACCGAACGCGGCTACCCGCGCCTCGAGATTGTCGCTGTCCAGCGTTTTGGTCGCCGCCAGCAGACGCTGACCGATCGGACGGCGCAGGACGCCGCGGCAGACCGATAAAGATAACAGATCAAAATATACCGACATACAATACCTCACAGGAGTAACGTTATGTTTGATTTCAACGAAGAAAGAGCGGTCACCGCCTGCTTTACGGGGCATCGTCCGCCGAAATGCAGCGAGAGCGATCCGTTGTTGCGGCAGGCCATCGGCAACGCGATCGACGCGGCGCTGAAAGACGGCTTCACCGTCTTTATGGGCGGTATGGCGCTTGGCGCGGATACCCTCTTTGCGGAGGAGGTGCTGAAGCGCCGCGCAGACGGCGCACCGCTCCGCTTTGTGGCGGCGATCCCCTGCGAAACGCAGGATGCGCGCTGGAGCGCCGCACAGCAGCGCCACTACCGACAATTGCTGGCGCAAGCGGATACGGTAGTGGTGATGTGCGAACGGTACGAGCCGTATTGTATGAACGCCCGTAATCGCTATATGGTAGAAAATAGCCGCCGTCTGATTGCCGCATGGGACGGCAGCAGCGGCGGCACAGCCAACACGGTGCGGTTGGCGGAGGAGTATGGCTTGGAAATCATTCGGATTCGCTGAACAGACGGGCAACGGCCTCGCGCTCGGCAGACAGATCGGTACGCCGATCGGTGTCAGCGGCGTGTACCTCTCCGACCAGCCGACCGTTTAAGACGGTCAGTAACGGCAGCAGACTCCGCTTGACGTTGTCCGCATTGCTGTTCGGCGCACCGCCGACGGTCAGCAGAAAGACCTGCTTCGGACGGGCAATGGGGGGACGCTGCCCGAGGGCAAACCGCCGCGACCAGTATACCTGACAGCGATCCAGCACCGCCTTGAGCGGCGCAGGAAAGGAATCGTTGTACAGCGGTGTGGCAAACACCAGCGTGTCGGCCTGCTCGATTTCCTCATACAGCGCGTCCATATCCCGCTTGGCGCAGCGACCGGTCACGCGGCAGGCGCGGCAGTCGTCGCAGGGGAGGACGGGGGTATCGAAGCAGCGGAAACGGACGGCCTCCGACGGCACCGCTTCCAACAGCGCCGCGGTGGCGCCGTTTTGTCGGGGTGAGCCGTCGAGGATCAGTCGCTTATTCTTCACAGTAGTCACAGATTTCATGGTCGTTTTCCATACGGAACACGCGCGGAATATACACTTCCCGACGGGTGATGCAGCGCGGATTTTCACAGCAGTGTCCCTGATCCTGCGGCTGGGGATCGACGTATTTTTTGTCCTCCAGCATCTTGAGGATCAGCGCCATACGGGCGTACAGACCGTATTCGGTCTGCTCAAAGAATTTCATACGCGGATCGTCGTCCACCTCGACGGCGATCTCGTCCACGCGCGGCAGCGGGTGAAGCACGATCAGATCGTCCTTTGCCAGCGCCATTTTTTCTTTATCGAGGACGTAGACGCCCTTTTGCGCGAGGTATTCCTCTTCGGAGGCGAAACGCTCCTGCTGAATGCGGGTCATATACAGCACGTCCAGCTCGGCCATCGCTTCCGCCAGGCTGTCCACCTCTTGATACGGGCAGCCCGACTGTTCGAGAATGCGGAGAATGTACGGCGGCACGCGCAGATTCGGGGTGGAGATCAGCACGAAGCGGTTACCCTCAAACCGGGACATCGCTTTGATGAGCGAGTGAACGGTGCGGCCGTTGTGCAGGTCGCCGCACAGACCGATGGTGAGATGATCGTAGCGCCCCTTCTCGTTGCGGAGGGTGACCAGATCGGCCAGCGTCTGCGTGGGATGCAGATGTCCGCCGTCACCGGCGTTGACGATCGGGACACGGGAATAGAGCGAGGCTGCTTTGGCTGCGCCGGGGGCAGGATGACGCATCGCGATGATATCGGCATAGCCGGACACGACGCGAATGGTATCCTTGAGGGATTCACCCTTGGAAACCGACGAGTTGGCAGGATCATCAAAACCGATGACGCTGCCGCCGAGCTTGAGCATCGCGGTCTGGAAGGACATCTGCGTGCGCGTAGACGGCTCGTAGAACAGGGTGGCCAAAATCCTTCCGTGACAGGCCGAGGAATAATAGCTGGGATGCTTTTTGATCTCGCCCGCCAGACGGGTGATCTCATTCCAATCCTCTACCGATGCATCGGCCAGATCAATCAGATGACGTGGTAACATAACGGCAAAACCTCACTTTTCTCCATATTCCTTTTTATTCTATCACTCTTTGCACCTTGACGCAACACCTATTTCGGAAATTTCCGCAAAAAAAATTACGCTTTTTCAAAAGTTTTTCTTGCATTTTTGTTTGGGGTATTGTATACTGTTATAGCACGCCGGTGTGATGGAATTGGCAGACGTGCGGGACTCAAAATCCCGTGGTGGCGACACCGTGTGGGTTCGACCCCCACCACCGGCACCAGAAAAGAACCCTCTTTTGTCTACGGACAAAAGAGGGTTCTTTTCAACTAAATCCACCCTGTCGGGTGGGTGAAATCATCTTCGATGATGAAATCCCCTTCGGGGATGAAATCCGCCTCGACGGCGGATGGGTGGATTTAATTTCATCTGCGAAGCAGATTTCATCCGAGCGGAGTGAGGATTTCATCGCGCT
>JAFOFS010000348.1 GCA_017387165.1 Clostridia bacterium | reverse complement strand
ACGGTCAAGTGATATGAAAACCTTGCGGTTTTCGTGATATTTTATTCGCCCATAAACTGCCGAAGGCAATAACACTTGGCGGTAGCCGAATATAACTGCGAAGCAATAAAACTCGCCTTTGGCGAATAAAACTGGCCAAGTGTCCTTACGAACACTTGGCCAATGCATCGGGGATTTTTTTTGTGCTTCAGAAAAACAGGTGCGGCACCAACCAAAAACCGATACCGCCAACCAACAGCGCAAACGCGATTCCGACCAAAACGTCGCGGAGGTAATGCACGCCACCGATCACGCGGACCGCCGCCAGCACCAGCGCCAGCACGCCGACCGCCACGCCAAGCCACGGATACAACCACCCGACCGCCAGCGCGATGATCGCCGCCGAGAACACGTGGCGGCTCGGGAAGGAATGTCCCTCCCGATGTCTGCCGAGCAGCGGCTCGTCTTCCCACACCTCAAAACGGCGGGGGACGTTGACCAGATGACGCCACAAGGTGACCGCGGCAAAGCCGAGACCTGCCGTCAGCATCACCACCCAAAACTCATACCACTGCCGCGAAAACGCCAAATAATTGCTGTATGCAATATACAGAGCGTACATTCCGTATGTGATTATTCGATTGGTATATTTCAAAGCGGCTGTTCGGCGTTTATTTCCGCGGAACGGCGCGGCCAGCCGCTCGTACCATTCTTTTCCCATAATTTACCCCCAACGTACCTTGTCGATCGGCATCGTGGGCGCTGCGTTGAGCGAGGTGTCGGCGGTGTTGCCTGCCAGCAGCTCGTAGTAGGCCTGCGCGCCGATCATCGCGGCGTTGTCGCCGCAAAGGGACAGCGGCGGCATATACAGTTCCCGTCCGCTTGCCTCACACAGCGCCGTCATACGGCGGCGCAGTTCGGCGTTGGCGGACACGCCGCCGGCCAGCACGATGGTGCGGTAGCCGAACGCATCGGCGGCCTTCATCGTGTTGGTGCACAACATCTCCACCACGCGATCGCGGAAGGAGGCGCACACGTCCGCATGGGACAGGCTCTCCCCCACCTGCTCGGCGCGGTGCAGCAGATTGATCACCGCGGTCTTGAGTCCCGAGAACGAAAAATCGTATTCGCTTCCGTCCACGTGCGGACGGGGGAAATTGTACGCTTTCGGATCACCCGTTTCGGCCAGCTTATCCAGCTCCACGCCGCCGGGATACGGCATCCCCATCGCACGGGCCGCCTTGTCAAAGCATTCGCCGGCCGCATCGTCACGGGTGCGACCGATGACGCGGAAGTCGGTGTACGAGTCCACCGCCACGATGTGGCTGTGACCGCCGGACACCACCAAGCACAAAAACGGCGGCTTGAGGTCGGGGTGTGCCAGATAGTTGGCGGCAATATGTCCGCGGAGATGATGCACCGGCACCAGCGGCTTATCCGCCGCAAAGGCAAGCGATTTCGCGTAGTTGACGCCCACCAACAGCGCGCCGATCAGACCGGGAGCGGCGGTGACCGCCACCGCGTCGATCTGCTCCATGGTGACCGACGCCTGCGCCAGCGCCTGCTCGGTCACGTCCGAAATCCATTCCGCATGGCGACGGGAGGCGATTTCCGGCACGACGCCGCCGTACAGGCGTTGCTCCTCCAGCGAGGAGGCGATCACACTCGACAGCACGGTGCGCCCGTCCTCCACCACCGCCGCGGCGGTTTCGTCACAGGAGGATTCAAAAGCCAATATTTTCACAGGATGTTCCCTCATTTCCGTTTCCAAGAATACAAAAGCGCGTCTTCGGTCGGGGCGGAATAAAACCGCGGACGGCGACCGTCTAACGCAAAGCCGAAGCGCGTGTACAGAGCGATGGCCGGGGCGTTGGATTCCCGTACCTCCAGACAGAGGCGCTCCACCCGACGGGCGGCGCATTCCGCCAGCGCCGCCTCCAGCAGCGCCGCCGCAACACCTTGCCGCCGGCAAGCAGGCGATACCGCCACGTTGGTGACGAAGCCTTCCCCCACGACGTCGTGGAAGCCCATATAGCCGACCGCTTCGCCGTTTCGCTCCGCGACCAAAAACACCGCCAAGGGGTTTTCCAGTTCTTCCTCGAAGCCTGCCGCCGTCCACGGTTTTGAGAAGCACGCCTGCTCCAACGCGACCAACGACGGAATATGCCGTTTTTCCATTCGAACGACGGTCATACCTCCGCCCCTTTCGTTTTTCTTATATACATTATAATTCCCACCGCCCGTTTCGTCAAGTGGGAGGCAGGGAGGTAACCGCAACCTTGCGATGATTTCGTAGGGGCGGCAATCTGCCGCCCGTTTTGAACACCCCTCTCCGTCACACTTCGCGTGCCACCTCTCCCCAAGGGGCGAGGCAAGGGCGGTTGGCGTAATGTTACGGTACGCCGTAGGGGCGAACTGTGTT
>JAFOFS010000036.1 GCA_017387165.1 Clostridia bacterium | reverse complement strand
GTCTTGAAGGTGGAGCCCGGCTCATAGCCGTCGGAGATACAGCGGTTGCGCCATTGCTTCAGCCGCGCTGCCACCAGCGCATCCCGATATTCGGCTTTTTTTGCCCGGTATTCCGCAGAATTTTCCGGGAACCGCAGATAATCCAGCCGCATCCGCTGTTCCTCCACCGCATACAGCGGCGAGGTCATACACGGGCGACCTGCCAGCGCATCGACGCGCTGACGACCGCGGCGCACCGTTTCGGCAGACGCAACCGCCATACGCTGCTTCCACTGAAGCAAGCGTTGCGTAAGCTCGGTTTGATCGGGCACCGCCAGTTCCGCTGCTGCCGACGGCGTCGGCGCACGGAGATCGGCTACGAAATCACAAATGGTAAAGTCGGTTTCGTGACCAACCGCGGAAATCACCGGTATACGGGAAGCGGCAATGGTGCGAGCCAGTGTTTCGTCATTAAAGGCCCACAGGTCCTCAATGGAACCGCCGCCGCGACCGACGATCAGCACGTCCACCGCCATCTTTTCGTTAAACTCGCGGACGGCAGCCGTAATCTGCGCCGCCGCGCCGTCGCCTTGCACCAAAACGGGTGCCATCACAATCTCCGCCATCGGGCATCGGCGTCCGAGGACGTTGCGGATATCCTGCACCGCCGCGCCGGTTTCGGAAGTGATCACGCCGACTCGCGCCGGATAACGCGGAAGGGGGCGTTTACGGGATTCGTCAAACAGGCCCTCTTCGGCCAATTTCGCTTTCAGCTGCTCATAGGCCACCTGCAAAGCACCGACACCGTCGGGTTGCATCTCGTCGATCAACAGCTGATAAGAGCCGCCTTTTTCATACAGTGTCACTTTTGCCCGAACGATTACCTTCATACCGTCTTCGGGGCGGAAGGTGAGCTTGGCAGCGGCAAAGCGGTACATCACCGCGCTGATCACCGCCCCCTCGTCCTTCAGCGAAAGGTACAGATGACCCGACGAATAGTGGTTCTTGAAATTGCTGATCTCACCGCGAATGTACAGAGAACCGAGATGCGGATCGCGTTCCAGTACCGTTTTGACATATCGATTCAGCTGCGATACGCTGATTACCGCCATGGGGTTCTCTCCTTTCTTTATCGCATTGAGGTCAATACGGCGATACCGGCCGCATTGTCCGCCGAATAAACGGGAGGTGCGAAAGCGCCCCCGAATTCGGCCGTCAGTTTTTCTTTCAAAATCGTATTGGACATCACACCGCCGGCGTATACGATCGGCAGATCACCATAGGTGTGCAGCAGATACTTGGTCATTTCCTGCACGGCGGCGTGCACATTCATCAAGCAGAACAGCGCCACTTCGCAGGCAGGCGCGCCGTCGTCCAGCATACGGCGGCATTGGTTTTCCACTCCGGAAAGATGGACGCAACCGTTTTCCAACTTAAAACGCGGACGATACGTTCCGCTTGCCTGCAGCGCCAACTGCTCCAGAGCAGGGCCGGCAGGAAAGCGAAGCCCCAGCATACCGCCGACGCGGTCAACCAACTGACCGGCTTTCAGATCCAACGACCCTGCCACCAAACGGCAGCGGATGATCTCCTCCGCGTCCGGCTCGACCAGCAGCGCATCGGTCGTGCCTCCCGAAACGTGGAACGCCAAAAACGGCTTGTCCATCCAATCGAGATGCTTGGTGCCGTACAAAGCGGCGGCAACGTGCCCCTGCTGATGCGTGAAGCGGTGAAACGGAACGCCAAGCAGCGCCGCCACCGTCTGCGCCGTAGAAGCGCCGATCAAAAAGCAAGGCATATACGAGCCTTCCTGCTGAGTGGGACGATCGGACGCGCCGACCGCTTTGGCAATACGGGGATAGCCGGACAACAGCTGTTCGGCCAGCTCGGGCAGCTGCCGGATGTGCTGAAACACCGCATCGTTTTGGCGCAGCCCTTTTTCCCCTTCCTTGACCGTCAGCAGCTTCTTGATCTGACACATCCGGTCGGTCTGCGGATGGTAGCCGGCAATCGAGGTGGTGTAGTTGCTGGTATCAAATCCGAGATAGGCGCTCATTGCTCGTCCGCCGCCTGTTCCGGTTGCTTATGCAGATCGCGGTTACGGGCAATACCGCCCAGCACGCCGTTGACAAACGCGCCGTCTTCCTCGCCGCCATACTGTTTTGCCAGCTCGACCGCTTCGTTGATGGTTACGCTGACCGGAATATCGTCACAGTACAGAAGCTCATACACCGCCATTCGCAGCACCGACAAGATGACGCGGGACAAGCGGTTGGTCTTCCACTTATGCGTATGTTCTTCGATAATCGCGTCCAGCTCGTCGCGTTGCTCCCACGCACCGACAAACAGGCAGGACGCGAAATCAGACGCCTTGTAGCCACGCGCATCGACGGCGTTTTCCATCACTTCCTCAGGGCTGATCTCACCCAGGAAGCTGCGTTCAAACAGGAATAGAAAGGCCTGCTCACGGGATTCTCTTCTTGATTCTTTCCGACTCATCGGGGTTCCTCCATAGCAAAAACAGCCCTCTGAAAGGACGGATGCGACAAAGCCGCATCCGTCCCGAGAGGGCGGGTTTCTTTTTTATTTTTCCTCAGTCTCCGCCGGCTTCAGATCAACGACGTGAACGTTCACCTTCGAAACGGGGGTGCCGGTCATCGACTGCACCGCATTCTTCACGCTGCGCTGCACAGCCGCCGCGACGTCCGGAATGCGGACGTTGTCATACAGCGACACGTACACGTCGATCACCGTTGCGTCCGCCTCATTGGTGAAGCGCACTGTTTTGCCGATCGGGGTGGTCACAAAATCGCGGATCTCACTCGGACGGGCCGGAGCCATCGCCGCCACGCCGGGAATTTCCAGCGTCGCTTCCGACGCAATACCCGTCACCACTTCTTCCGAAATCACACAGCTGCCGCGGGGATTCTTACCGTTCATACTCATCTGTTTTTCCTCCCTTGTCAAGGTTTGGGTTTCAGACAGCCGAAGCCGTCAATCTTGCATATATACATTTTCGCTTGTATATATTATACCACAAACTTTTCGGTAAGCAACCCCTATTTATAATATTTTCTTTAATTTATAACCACAATATTGATATTTTGCGCCGGGACGGTGGTCTGCGAGGTGACAATTTGCAAAATTTGCAGGGTTTGTTGGTCCGTCAAGTCATCTGCCTTTACAACCAATTGGCAACCGTTTTCCCCGATATACGCCACACAATCCTCAAATCCCTTTGCACGCACGAGCTGTTCAATCGCCGCTTCGTCGGTAACCGCATCCGCAAGAGCGCCGGTTTTCTCCAACGCCTGTTGCTGCACTTCTTCGTTTAAGCGCACGTCCTCCAGCAATTCCTCAATCAGCTCGATCGCCTCGTCGCGTGCGCTTTCGCGGCTCAGGCGTGCGGATGCAAAATAGTCGCCTTCGGTCTCGGCATTCACATACAGGGATTCCCCCAGATTTTTCTCGGTCGTGCCGGTCGTCTGATCCTTGCCTTCACCCGAAACCGGCAAGGAGGCAGGTGGCGTGAACATATAATTCAGATACACCGCCAACCCCAACGCGACCACCAAGCCGCCGAGCACCACGAACTTTTTCCCAAACCGTTTGCTTTTCATATACACAAACACCCTTTCTTATGTTCTTTTTGTCACGCAAACACGACGTTTTGAAACATTAAGCGCCGTCGTTACCACTTCGATGACCCGTTCGCAAACCTCCGGGCGGTCACCGCCATCGCATACAATCACCACGCCGCGTACGGCCGGATACCGTTCCGCAACCAGCGTATCCTGCGCGGTGTAGATATACTCGGTTCCGCTGTCAAGCGTTACCAGCACGCGGCAATCACCAACTCCCTCCACCGACGAGACCATCTCCACCAGCCTTTGCTCCAAAACAGCGGCATAGTCGTCCGCCGAAGCCGGAGTTGAGGGCTCTTTATCCGGCCAAAATTGCGACAACAAAATCAAGCCCATCCCGAGCAAGCCGACCAGCACGATCAAACGGCGACCTTTATCCCCTTTTATCCATTCGGATAACCGGCCTGTCACGTGTTCACCTCCCCAAATACGGATGCACCGTCACGCGGATTTCCAATTCCTTTGCCAACAGACGGGCAATTTCCTGCGTATGCGCCGTTTGTTCACGGGATAAATACGCATCCGCTCCTGTTAAATATATGCTCCCGTCCTCCGATTCTGTCCAACGGGCGGAAATTTTTTCCACGCGATAGGCGGTGTCCGACAATAAAGCGTCCACCGTTTGTCGCAATGCCGCATCGGTCTGTTGGCGGATGGCGTCGTGATACGTTTGCAAAAGCTGCTCTTCGCTTACGCTTGATTCCGACATCGGCAACACCACACGCCAGTCGGTCGTCACCAACGAGCGCAGAGGTCCGAACAGACAACAGCAAAAGAATAACCCCAGCACCACGCGCATCAGCGGCGAGGTGCCGCCGGACGGCAGCAACTGCAGCAGCACTGTACATAGCATCGCCGCAGCGCAAAGCATTCCGGCCCATTCCCGCAATTCGTTCATCCGCCTCCACCTGCTTTCAGCAAAACGGTCATGGCGACGATCAAAAAGGTGGCGCACATCACCAGCACCGCTATCACCGTTTTCAGCACGGCGGCCGCCGATCGTGTCAAGGAAACCACCGCTTCCAGCGAGAATACTTCCGCAACGTAGCCGCACAGCGAAAGGGTCAGATTCCACCCCAGACACGCCAAAACCGGCGGAAGCAAAATTATGACGGTCACCACGATTCCGAACACGCCGACGGTAGAACGTACCGCCGTCAAGCAGCCTTTCAGCGTCAGCAGCGCATCGCTCAAGGCGCCGCCAACCATCGGAATCAAGCTGGCCACCGAGAAGCGTAACGCCCGACCCGACAGCGTATCGGTTGCCGAGGCGGCGAGTGTTTTCAACGACAGAAGTCCGGTGAAAAACGAGCCGATCAAGCCCATCCCCCAGCTACAGGTGCGGCAGAGACCGTTGCCGATTGCCTGCAGGCGCCAACCCGAAAAAACGCTCCCGACCGTCCCAAGCGCCAATGCCACAAGCAGCAGCGGTATCACCGTTTTCGAAAGCAGCAGCATCAGCAG
>JAFOFS010000347.1 GCA_017387165.1 Clostridia bacterium | reverse complement strand
GGCAGGGCAATGGGATATTGTCCCCACGGCAGCGTGGCACTGTTTCGTTCGCGGTCATCCGCCGTGCCCAGCCACACGCCGTTTTGTGCGGTCAAGCGTCCGACCGACAGCGGAGCGCGGCGTATAAAGTACACTGCGTCGTTTGAATACCAAGTCGCAGGCAGGTCGGCCACATCGCCGCTTGACGGGCAAAACAGAAAATCGGTCTCCCCCACCGACACGCGGCAAAAGCCGTGCGATACGGAAAGAGTCACGTCGTTCCACAGCGTCGTCGTGGCGCCGTCTTGCAGCAGATACGCGCTTTTCACGCGGTATTCTGCGGTCAGGCGGTGGTAGGCGTCCTGTTCCCATTCGCTTGTGGCGTATACCGCATCCAGCGACGTAACCGCTTCGTTTGACAGCAGGTACAGCGCTTCTTTCCAGGAGGCGGCGGTGCCGTTCAGCAGCAGGGCGCAGCGGCCGTTTTGCTTCAGCAAGGTGACGATTCCGCTGCCTGCCGCAACCGATTGCACAGAAGTGACGTTACAGCGAAATCCGAAGTGGGCGCCGGTTGAAAGCAGCAGGCACGCCGCAACGGCGAGCGCCGCTATCCGTCGGCCCTTACCCTTCAGCAACCAGTGACCGAGGCAAATCAGCAGAATACCGCCCAGCAGCCACACCAGCAGATACGGGTGGTCAAACGGCACAATCGCACGGATGAGGTTTCCGAACAGGTGGGCGAGCCACAGCAGCAGATCGACCAGCAACCGTTGCAGCCAGCCGAGAGCGGTGGCAAGCGGAGCGCCGATCCACGGCAAAAAGCCGATCAAAAGCGTGATCCAGCCGAGCACCAGCGCCGCGTTGGCGATCCACATGGTCAGCAGGTTGCTGATCGGGGAAACCAGCGACAGCGTACCAAAGTACAGCGCCGAAAGCGGAGCAACCGCCACGGTGGCGGACAACGTGACCGCCAGAGCGGTCACACCCTTGCTCCACAGGCGGTGCAGGCGGCGTGCAGGGTCAAGCTTCAGCCGCTTTTTCAGGGCGGCGGTAAGCGGCGGCGTCAGCATCAGAATGCCGAGCGTTGCCGCAAAAGAAAGCTGCAAGCCGATGTCGTACACCGCAAACGGATCGGCAAGCGACAGCAGCGCAAAGGCAAAGCCGAGCGAATTGAGGCTGTCCCCTTTTCGTTTGAACAGGTAGCCGCTTTGCATAATCAGCATCATCAGGCCGGCACGAACCACCGACGGGGAAAAGCCGACCACAAACATAAAGAACAGCAAAAAGGCGATGGTGACCGACGCGGCAATACGCGCCGACAAGCGGCGGCGGAGCAGGCGGCTGACCACCAGAGAAAGGAGGGACATATGCAGTCCCGACACCACCAGCAAGTGGGCGATGCCGCTGCGGCGGAAATTCAGTTCGGTCGTCAGCGACACGTCCGAAACGTCACCGATACAAATGGCCGCCGTGACCGCCCCTTGTTCGCCGCCGATAAACGCGGCGGCGTTGGCGGACAGCGAAGCGCGCAGGTCAGCAAAGAACGCCGTAAGCGGCGAAAGTCCGCGCGGCTCAATCTCGTGTACGGCGCCGACGTAGGCCGGCCATGCATACAGAAAGACGTTGTCGGCACGGGCGGACAGCATCAGCAGGCGGCTATCCGTCTGCTTTTCGATATCCACGGCCTCCATCTTACCTTGCAGGGTATCCCCGAGCTGCCACGCGGCATCGGATTGCCAATAGCGGAGCTTGGTCCCCTTCGGCAGGTCGCCCTCCTCCACGCGGAGGATATACGCGGTATTTTCGGCAGAGGCGTCTACCTCGGTCACCGTGGCGGTGACGTTGACCGTCTTTCCCGCCCAATCGACCACCGGTTGCCACACCCACACCGTTTTACCGACGAACAGCGCGACGGAAACCACCACCGTCAGGAGAATCGTCCGAGCGGCCACACGATGCGAAAAGTGCGGAAAGCACCAAAGCGACAAGGTCGCGACAAGCGCCACCCCACCCAGTACCGCCAAAGCGGTCAGCGGCAGGCGAGCGCAAAGATACAGCGTAAGCGCCGCGGTGCAACCAATTGTACCGAAAACGCGTTTCATCGGTTATTCAGCGAAAAACAGCGGCAGCTTCTCGAGGAAGAAAATGTCGGTGCGGTCGGCGGCGTCGCCCTCAGCAAGCACCGCGCCACGGCCGCAGATGACGCCGCCTGCAGCGGACACCAATTCCTCCACGGCACGCAGGCTTTCGCCGGTCGAGATGACGTCGTCGATGATCAAGACGCGCTTGCCGCACATCTTGGCACCCTCGGTGCCGTCTAAGTACAGGGTCTGCACCTTGTCGGTGGTGATGGACTTGACGTCCACTTTGACCAGATCCTTCATATACAGTTTCGGGTATTTACGCGCAATGAAATACGGCTTACCGCTCTGGCGAGCCATTTCGTAGCACAGCGGAATGCCCTTCGCCTCGGCGGTAATGAGCATATCAAATTCCGGCGCTTTCTTCAGCAGCTCCGGGGCGGTGGCTACGGTCAATTCGACGTCACCGAACATCACGAACGCGCCGATGCTCAACTTCTCGTTCAGCGGGCAGAGCGGCAGGTCGCGGGACAGACCCGCAATGGTCATGGTATATTTCTCAGGTAAATTCGACATTTTCAAATCCTCCTTAGAGTTGTTTCTTTTTGGATTCCGCTTTCATACGGAGTTCTTTGGACAGGATACGCTTCCGCAGGCGGATGTTGTTCGGGGTGATCTCCACCAGCTCGTCGTCGTTGATGAATTCCAGCGACTGCTCCAGCGAGAGTTTCACGGGAGGCACCAAGCGAAGCGCCTCGTCCGAGCCGGCGGCGCGGGTGTTAGTCGCGTGTTTTTTCTTGCACACGTTGACGACGATATCCTCGCTGCGGGGGGTCTCACCCACAATCATACCCTCGTACACCGGCACGCCTGCGCCGATGAACATCGCGCCGCGATCCTGCGCGTTGAACAAGCCGTAGCCGGTGGACTCGCCCGTTTCGGCCACGATCAGCGAGCCTTTCTGGCGCTGCGGAATGTCGCCCTTATGTTCCTCGTATCCGTCAAACAGGCTGTTCATAATGCCTTTGCCGTTGGTATCGGTGAGGAACTGCTGGCGATAGCCCATCAGACCACGGGACGGAATGCGGAATTCGAGGTGGGTCATACCGGTCGAGCGGTTGCCCATATTGAGCATCTCCGCTTTTCGAGTACCCAGCCGTTCCATCACGGCGCCGACGTATTCCTCCGGCACTTCGATCATCAGCAGCTCCATCGGTTCCAGCGTTTTGCCGCCCTCCTGCTTGTAGATCACACGGGGGTTGGACACCGCAAACTCATAGCTCTGGCGGCGCATGGTTTCGATCAGAATGGACAGGTGCAGCTCACCGCGTCCCGATACCTCGAACGCATCGGTCGTATCGGTTTCCGCCACCCGCATACTGACGTTGGTTTCCACCTCTTTGAACAGGCGGTCGCGCAGGTTACGCGAGGTGACGTATTTGCCGTCCTGTCCGGCAAAGGGGCTGGTATTGACCATAAAGGTCATCGTAATGGTCGGCTCGTCAATGCGGACAAACGGCAGCGGTTCGACGCAGTCGGGGTGGCAGGCGGTCTCACCGATGTTGAGGTCGGTCAGACCGCTGACCGAAACCAGATCACCGACCGAGGCACTCTCGCATTCCACGCGACCGAGGCCCTGGAACTGGTACAGCTTGCCGATGCGGGCAGCCGTGGCGCTGCCGTCGTCGTGGCACAGAGTCACTGCCTGACCGGCAGAAATGGTGCCGCGTTCCACACGGCCGATACCGATGCGGCCGACGTATTCGTCGTAGTCGATATTGGAAAAGCGGATCTGCAGCGGCGCCTCGGGATCGCCGACCGGCGCCGGTACGTATTGGAGAATCGCATCAAACAGCGGCTGCATATTGCCGTCGCGAGCGTCGGGATTCAGCGAAGCATAGCCGTCGCGTCCCGAGGCGTACACCACCGGGAAATCCAGCTGGTCATCGTCTGCGCCCAGTTCGATGAACAGGTCGAAGATCTCGTCGATGACCTGATTCGGGCGAGCGCCGTCGCGATCGATCTTATTGACCACCACCACGGGACGTTTGCCTGCCTCCAGCGCTTTTTTCAGCACGAAGCGCGTCTGCGGCATACAGCCCTCGAACGCATCCACCAGCAGGAGGACGCCGTCCACCATCAGCATAATGCGCTCCACCTCGCCGCCGAAGTCGGCGTGACCGGGTGTATCGACGATGTTGATCTTGGTATCGCCGTACATAACGGCGGTGTTTTTGGAAAGAATGGTGATGCCGCGTTCGCGTTCCAAATCGTTGGAATCCATCACACGCTCCGCAACCTGTTCGTTGGCGCGGAAAATACCGCTCTGACGCAGAAGCTGATCGACCAGCGTGGTTTTGCCGTGATCAACGTGGGCAACAATGGCGACGTTTCTCAGATTTTCAATGGTTTTTTGCATAATGACCCACCCTAATTTGGTTTTTAGCTAAAATATTTTATCATACTTTATAGGCAATCTCAACCCCTATTTTGTTTTTTTCACGGTTGTACAAAAAATTTTTTTATTTTTGTGAAAAAAATGCTTACATTTTTCGAAAAAACGTGCTAAAATAAAGACAGTGAATTCGTCCGCACATTATCCGTTTTGTCGTTTTGGGGAGAAACGTCATGAAAGAAATACCCTCTCTCGTTCGCTATCGGTCCTCCGGTGTCTGTGAGATCACGGGCGTGGAGCAAAAGAAATTCGGAAGCGAAACGCAGGATTACTACGTCCTGCGTCCCTTGCGTTCCCCTGCCTCCACCGTCTTTGTTCCGCTCGGAAACGAAAAATTGGAAAGCGCGATGCAGCCGTTGTTGACCCGCGAGGAAATCTTCCTGCTGGTACGGGATATTCCCGTCTGCGAGGCGTTGAACGAGGAAAATCCCCGTATGCGCAAGGACAAGCTGACCGCCCTCATCAACGAGGGAGATCGGCAGGCGTTGATCGGATTGGTCTGCGGTGTCCGCGCACAACGGGAACGGTTGAAGGACGACGGCAAGAAACTCCGCGTATCGGACGAAGCCGCTATGAAGCGAGCGGAGGCGCTGCTGTGCGAGGAGTTCTCCGTGGTGCTGGACATTCCGCCCGAGCAGGTGGAAGCCTACATAAACGAACATAAATAAAAAAGCGATGAGGCGTCCTCATCGCTTTTCTTTTTGCAAATCGTAGAAATACAATTCCTCGCACAGTGTGCGGAAGATCGGGGCGGAGCGTTCGCCGGACACGATGCTGTTTTCCACCAGCACCACCACCGTATAGCGTGGAGCATCGGCAGGGCAGTATCCCACCATCCAGCTTTGCACCACCTGTTCCCCGTCCTCGTACCAGCCGGTCTCGGCGGTACCGCTTTTTCCTGCCGCCGTTCCCCATAGCGGCGCGGCATCGGGACTGGTGCCGTCGTCGGTCAGCACCCGTTGCATCATACGGCGCAAGGCCGCGGCGGTGGAAGCGGAAAACACCTGCGTCGGAGACGGGCGATCGGCGGCGGTCAGCTTGCCGAAGCGGTCAACCGTGCCGCAGACAACGGTCGGAGAGCGCCAGCGTCCGTTTCCCGTAACCGCCCCGACCAAGGCGGTAAGGTGCAGCGGAGTGGCGAGCAGTTGTCCTTGTCCGAAAGCGAGATTGGCCAGCTCCGACGGTTCAGCGAACAGCGTGGAGAGGGAGGGCAACACCGCACGGGCGGTGTTCCAGCCGTCGCACAGCGGCAAGGCGCGGGAGAGGCCGAGGGAAATCGCCATCGCGTGCAGGCGGGCGGCGCCCACCTCCTGCGCCAGTTGCACGAAATACGGATTGCAGGAATTGGCAAACGCTTCCTCCATCGTCTGCAAACCGTGTCCGAGGCGGTGATGGCAATGATGCAGCGTGTCCCCCACCTCCACCGCACCGACGCATTCATAGGTACGGGTGGTCGGAATCCCCATCTCCAGTGCCGCGGCGGCGGTCACGATCTTAAACACCGAGCCGAGGTTGTAGTCGGTGATCGCCCGATTGAGAAGCGGCGAGCCTTCCGCCGACAACGCGGCGGCGAGGTCGGTCGGTTCGTAATCGGGGCGGCTGACCATCGCCAAAATTTCCCCCGTGGAGGTATCGGCAACGATGGCGGCGCCACGGGTCATGGTGGCATTCTTTTCCACCAAGCGTTGCAGATCGCTTTCCAACGTCAGCATCACCCCTGCCGACGCATTCTCCAGCGAAGAACGGCGCTCAGCGTCCGTTTCCCACACCCGACCGAGCCCGTTGACCCGAAACGAGACCGATTGTTCCCCTCCACAGCTTTCCAACCATTCCTCAAAAGCGTACTCAATGCCGCTGACGCCGTTGCCGTCGCCGTCTACGTATCCGATGACATGCGGTGCCAATCCGTCGGCGGCATAGCGAAGCGGTGTGGAAAACTGCACGATACCGGCGGTCGGCGGCAACCAGCGGTCAAAGCGCGCTACAATCGGGTTTCCCTCACGCAGGCGTTCCAAAAGCGGTGTCCGCTGTTCGGTAGAGAGCTGTTCCCGCAGCGTTCGCATGGCGTCGCCCGTCGGCGCGATGCCGGCGCGAATTTCGCTGTCCACATTGGTCAGCGGCAGACCGTTGCGGTCGTACACCGTGCCACGGACGAAGGACACCTGCAGCGTTTTGGTGGATTGTCCGGTCGAGGCTTCCGAAAGCGGATCCCCCTCCGACATCAGATAGGATACGCGCAACAGGCAAACGGACAGAAAAAACGTCAGAACCAACCCGATTACCGCACTCTTTTTAACCATATTCTACCCCTCTTTTCGTAAGGTGACACGAGTAATCCGAACCTGCCTTAAAGCGGCATATTTTGGTGCTTTTCACCCAATTTCATCTCGCAAGGCGCGTACTTTAGTATGGGATAGGCGATGGCGTTCTATACAAAAAGAAAACAGGCGTTTCCCGAAGGAAACGCCTGTTTGTAAAGCGAATATTCTTTACATTGTTAT
>JAFOFS010000346.1 GCA_017387165.1 Clostridia bacterium | reverse complement strand
TTTCTTACGAAACGGGGGTACTTTTGTTTTCGGAAGCAGGGAGGACAGGGGAGGATGCTCTTTTACATATTGTCAAATTTACCGATTTCTTTTGCCTATCTTTGGTATGTTTTACACAAAGATTTTGCTTGACAGTGAGCACCCGAGGGCGTATAATAATAAATGTGAAAATGAAATACCTTTTATTTCTCTTGCGCATTTCGCCACTGATTGTCGGAATGGTGCGGCAGCACCCGGCGGAATGCGCAGGTCGTGTTATAAATTGTGAAACCGGTTTCAAGATTTTTGAAACCGCCTTTCGCAGCAAAAAAGGTATTTCCAAGAGCGATACATTTTCAAGGAGGAACTACATATGAAAAACACGCTCCGTAAAATTTTGAAGAAAGGTCTGCCGTTTGTGCTGTCAGCCGTGCTGCTGCTCGGCTGCTTTAGTATGCTCGGTTCTGCCGAGGCGCTGTCGCCGGTTGTCAACGGTGACTTCGAAGCGGTGGATAGCCTCGGCTATCCGCTCGGCTGGACGCTGCAGACCGAAGCGGCGACCGTTGCCGGCGTTCGTGTGCCGAACGGCGGGGAGAATGGCGCTTGGTTGAGCCTGCCTGCCTCTTCGGATATTGCGGCGGTCGAAACGGCGAAAGACGTTTGCCTGACGGTGGAGCCCTCCTCCGCTTACCGTCTGGTCTTTTCCGCATGGGCTGAGGGAGACCTCATTCCGCAGATCGTACAGCTGCGTGCCGACGGCACCCAATCGTCCGACGGCGTTATTGAGCTGACCGCCGGTACGGTTCGCGAAACGACTTCCTGGTCCAAAAAAGACGTTACCTTTGTCACCTCCGCGGATACCGTGGCGGTGTTGTTGCGCTTTACGGCGATCGGCGGCAACGCCGGTCTGGATACCGTCCTGTTGTGGGAGGGTCTGTATGCCGAGGCAAGCGGCGCCGTCCTGCACTCCCAAAACGTCGTGTACGGCTCGTCGGTCGTGCAGAATCTCCTGCAAAACGGTAATTTTGAAAACGGCACCGACAAATGGAACGTGAGCGCTCACGCCTCCATCATCGGCGCCGGCTCAGCGCATAGCGGCAGCGCTTACGGCGTGCTGTCCAACCCGGGCGGCCAGTCCACGCAGTTCTTCCTCTCGGAACGCGTGGTGGTGGAACCCAACACCACCTACGTCCTTTCGTATTATCGCAAGACCGATACCACGGCAGGCCGCACCTACGCGTCCGTTCGTCAGTTTAAAGCGGACAACGCCACCTCCGCCCGCACCGATCACGTGCACGCGGATACGGCTCCGGCTTCCGACGTGGATAACTGGGTGCTGAAGACCTACGAATTCACCACCACCGCCGATACCCGCTATATCCGTCTGGATTTCACCCGCGATGCGGCGGCAGGTACCAGCTTTATCGACGATATCACCCTCGTGAAAAAGACGAGCGGCGCAGACGTCCTCCTGGTCGGTGACTTTGAAAACAGTAAGCTGACGGATCGCGGCTGGACGCTGACCGGCGGCGCCATCAAGGCGTCCATCGGCACCTCGACCGGCGCTTACAAGGGCAACGGCGCGCTGAAGCTGGATCGCACCGGCAACAGCGGCACGCTGTACGCCCAGTCCAACCAGTTTGCCATTCAGCCCAACACCGAGTATAAGGTGACCTATTGGGAAAAGGTGGATTTTGCCGGTCAGGCGTACGTGACGGTGTACCAGTTTAACGCCGCGGGCGGCGTAGCGCAAAGCGAAAATTACAACGTTGTCTACAATAACGCTTCCACCGATTGGACGCAGAAGGAATTCACCTTCACCACCGCGTCGTCGGCGACCGCGATGCGCGTTGACCTCTACATCAACTACGGCGCGGGTATTGCGTACTTTGATGAAGTGACTGTTGCGCCGACCAAGGCGGAAGAGCCGGAACCGACTCCCGATACCGCTGCCAATCTGGCGCCGAACGGCGACTTTGAAAAGCAATTTGAAAATTGGCAGAAGGTCAACCACGGCAGCTACGGCAGCGTCGAGATGTCCTCGTCGGCGCACGGAGGCAACTACGCGCTGAAGCTGACCCACACCGGTACGGACGGCCAGACCATCGGCGCCAACTCCAACCTCATTGCGGTGGAGCCGAATACCTCCTACACGCTGACCTATTGGCATAAGATCGAATCGCGGGCTCAGTCGTATCTGTACGTGTATATGCACAGCCCGTCCGGCTACACCGGCCTCGGCGTGCAGAACGTCCTGTCCGCCCCGATGGATTGGACCCTGCAGAAATTCGTGTTCACCACCGGCGCGACGACCGACTCCATCCGCATCGATTTGAATTGCAACGCCTACCGCGGCGTGACCTACTTCGACGACGTGGTGTTGATGAAGACCGCCGACCTGCCGGTCGAGGAGATCGATCCCGACGACCACGGCGGCGATGCGAATCTCCCTGCCAACGTCACCAATATCGTTCCGAACCCCAACCTGTCGGAGCATACCATCGGCTATAGCCTCAACGGCGCCGCCACCCACGTCAACGGTACGCTGAAGCTGACGAATGCCGTTTCGAGCAACTACGTGATGCTGACCCTCCCGGTCGTGGCGGAAGAGACCTACGTTTTGTCCTACTACGTCAACGTCACCAAGGTGACTCCCGGCTTTGAGTTCAGCTCCGCGATGTTCGGCGTCGGTACGGTCAGCGGCGGCACGGTCGAAAAGATCGTCCCGTCCATCACCACGCCGACCGACGGCTGGCAGTACATCACCTACAAATGGACCGCCGCCCGAACCGGTAATGTGCAGATCGCGTTTAAGAATTACAGCAGCACGGCAGGCGGCACCTACTACCTCGACGATTTCTCGGTCTACCAGATCGTGAAGACCGGCAACCTGCTCATCGACCAGGGTCACGACGCGACCTTTGATGGAGCGGGTCTGGCCGGCTGGCAGCTTTCCGGCGCCAACGTGTCTTGGGACAGCGCCGAGCAGGCAATGAAACTCGACCACCAGAATATGGCGGCAGGGGAGACCACCCATAACGCGTATGTCAACACCAACCCCTTGCTGACCGTCGAGCCGAATACCAACTATCAGATTTCCTGGAAGCATAAGACGAGCGGCACCCCCATCTCGGTGATCATCGTCACGTTGTATGAGGGCAATACCGCCGTTGCGACCAAGCAAATCAACTTGAGCCAGACGGTGGAATGGAAGGCGGATGACTGGATCCTGAATTCCGGCAACGCCACCTCCATGCGCATTGACCTGCAGACGCAGGGCGGCGAAGATACGCGCCATCGCGGCATTTTGTGGATGGACGATCTCTCGGTGCGTGCCACCGCCGAGCCGGCGTACGTCGGCTTCCTCAACGGCGACTTTGAAAATGCGACTGACCTCCGCTTCTGGTCGATTCTCGGCGGCTCGCCGCGCATCAGCACCTCGGTGGTCAACTCGGGCGTTAAAGCCTTGATGCTGGATCGTACGTATATGACCGACCCGTCCAACTCCGCCGTGTCCGAGGCGATCGCCCAGAGCGGTATTGCGGTGGTCGGCGGTCAATCCTATCAGCTGACCTACTATCAAAAGATCGTGGGCGGCGCTCAGGTGTTCGTCAAGATTTTGGAATACAACGCCGCCGGTGAGACGGTTGCCAACAACAACTACAACATCACCCACACCAAGGGCGACGCCGATTGGAAAAAGATGGCGGCTCGCTTCCGCGCAAGACCCGACACCGTGGCCATTGCGGTGGAATTTTATAACAACCTCGAAGCAGGCGTCGCCTATATCGATGACGCGACCTTTGCCGAGATCGCCTCGATCGACGATCCGCTGATTCCGCAAAACGGCGACTTCGCCTACCGCGACTTCAATAAGTGGAAGGAAGTGTCCTACCAGCCGACCTCCAAGAACGGTCAGACCTTGAACGGTCAGGACGCTTCCGCCGGTCGCTTCGAATTCTACGAAGACGAGCCGGGTCTTGCCGGTATCGCCGGCTTCACCTCGCAGGGCTTCGGTCGTATCGAGTCGTGGGGCGTGATGAAATATTATAACCTCAACGGCAAATCCACCATAACCGGCGATTATTTCGGTATGAACTCGGCAATCACCCCGATCGACGCCCCTAACGGCGCCTA
>JAFOFS010000345.1 GCA_017387165.1 Clostridia bacterium | reverse complement strand
GTGTTCACTGCCGGCGACTGCCGCCGGAAGCGTGTTCGTCAGGTGGCGACCGCTGCTGCGGACGGCGCCGTTGCGGCGCTTGCTGCGTGCGATTATATCGACAATCTGTGAGAAAAAACCTCCCGACAAACCTGCGTTTGTCGGGAGATTTTTTCTCACAGATTGTCGATATAATCGCACGCAGCAAGCGCCGCAACGGCGCCGTCCGCAGCAGCGGTCGCCACCTGACGAATGCGCTTCCGGCGGCAGTCGCCGGCAGTGAACACGCCGGGGACGTTGGTCAGGCAGGTTTCCCCTGCTTGCACGTAGCCGCGTTCGTCCAACTGCACCAGCTCGGCAAACGGCTCGTTTTGCGGCACAAGGCCGATCGCAACGAACAAGCCGTCCAGCGGCAGCTCCGTCGATTGCTCCGTTTTTTCGTCGCGGAGAGTAACACCGGCAAAGGTGTCGTCGCCATTGACGCTCTGCACCGTTTTACCAAGCAGAACCTCCACGTTGGCGCGTTCCGCCAACTGATCCTGCAATTTTTGTTCGCCGGTCAGAAAATCCAGATTCTGAATGACGGTCACCTTAGAGGCGACGTCCGACAGCAGCAAGGCTTCCTGCAAGGCGGAGTTTCCCCCACCCACGACGCCGACCGATTTGCCGGCGTAAAACGCACCGTCACAAACGGCGCAGAAGGAGATTCCCTCACCGATAAAGCGTTGCTCGTTCGAAACGCCGAGCAGGCGATGACGGGCGCCGGTCGCAATAATGACCGTTTTCGCAGCAAATTCGCCGCTGTCGGTCACCACCGTTTTGTGGGTACCCTCGTCACGGACGGACAGCACCTCGCAAGGCTCGATATCCGCGCCCTGCTCCAGCACCTGCTCCACCAGCTTCTCCGCGAATTCGTTGCCGGTCAGCGACAAGAATCCGGGAATGTTCTCCACGCGGGGCGAAAAGGTGATCTGACCGCCGAATGCAGCCTTTTCCATCACCACCACCGACTTATTGGCGCGACGGGCATACAGCGCTGCCGTTAAGCCCGCCGGTCCGCCGCCGATGATTACGATATCCGTCATATCTTACACACCCAAGTATTTCTTAATATCCGAAACACCTGCAAACTTGAGCGCTTCGCCGTTCTTCACGACAACGAGCGTCGGAGCCTGTTTGATACCAAACTGCTCGACGAGGTCGGCGTGATCGTTGGCCAGCAATTTCTCATAGGCAAAATTCGCCTTATCCAGCAGAGCGCAAGCGATCTTGCAGTTGGGGCAGGTGGCGGTCGTAAAGAGGTAGACCGCTTCTTCCGTCGCGGGTTCAGCCGACACGGCGGCGGCTTCCTCCGCCGGAGGCGGGCAGCCGTTACGGGTCAGCTTGGAATTGGCAATGTCGTACACCTTGCGATCCTTGAATTCCTGCGATTTACCGTCGTTCCAGTTCTGGACAGGACGATAGTAGCCGGTGATGCGGCTGTAAACTTCCGTCTTCTCGCCGCACTCGGGGCAAGCATACTCCTCACCCGGAATGTAGCCGTGGTGCTTACAGACGGAGTAGGTCGGGGACATGGTGTAGTACGGCAGGCGATAGTTCTCGGCGATTTTACGCACCAAGGTCGCCGCGGCGCGCCAATCCGGCAATTTCTCGCCGAGGAAGGCGTGGAACACCGTACCCGAGGTGTAGAGGGTCTGCAACTCATCCTGGATGTCCAGAGCGGTGAAGATATCCTCGGTAAAGCCGACCGGCAGGTGCGAGCTGTTGGTGTAGTACGGGGTCGCATCTTCCTTATCGGACGCAGTGATGATATCGGGATAACGCTTGCGGTCATGCTTTGCCAGACGGAAGGAAGTTGATTCCGCCGGAGTGGCTTCCAGGTTGTACAGGTCGCCGTACTTCTCCTGATAATCGGAGAGGCGATCGCGCATATGGTTGAGCACTTCTTTGGTGAATTCCTGCGTTTCCGGATGGGTCATATCCGCACGCAGCCAAGCAGCGTTCAGACCCACTTCATTCATACCGACCAAGCCAATGGTGGAGAAGTGGTTGTTGAACGTACCGAGGTAACGCTTGGTGTACGGGTACAAACCGGCTTCCAGC
>JAFOFS010000344.1 GCA_017387165.1 Clostridia bacterium | reverse complement strand
GTGAGATTAAGATCAGCGGGCAAAATGTGGAAACGGAGTACGCCGATGGCGTTACCTACGTACACCCGACGAAACCCGGCTTTGACTGTGTGTTTACGGCAGGAGAGGCGACGGTGGTCACCCTGTCGTCCCATCAGGCCTGCCATTGCTACAAGATTGCCTCTGATAAGGTCGCCTTTACCGAGCATACGCTGCTCTCGACGGAAGATAAGGTGACGCTGATCGGGCAGGATGCGCATCTGTCGATGGACGTTTTCGACGCGGTCAGCGGCACGGTGACAACCCTTTCGCATCACTGCGCGGAGATCACCGTCAATCCCGAATTACAAACGTTCGGGGCGGACAAGTTGGTTTTGCGGCTGTCGGAGGAGTCTTTTGACGGAGCGAACGATCTCTATCTGAAACTCAACTACACCGGCGATCTGGCACGCATTTTCCATAACGGTCTGCTGGTGGGTGACAATTTCAATCAAGGGATTGATTGGCAAATCAGCCTGAAGCGCTACAAGCAATTTGTGACCGATCACGGCCTGTTTATTCGCTTGACTCCGCGGGATGCAGAAGTGGAAAACGATTTTGACGGCATCACCTTCCTGTTGAAAAAGAAAGAAGGGCAAGAGGAAAGCGTGGCGTTCAACGCAGTGGAAGTTATTCCCGAATATGCCTGTGAATTCCCCCTGTAAAAGGAGAAATACGGTATGAATATCTGTGTTTACGGTGCGTCCAGCGCCGAATTGTCCCCCTCCTTTTTGGAGGCAGGGGAGGCGCTTGGCCGCGAGATGGCGCGGCGCGGACATCGGCTGATGTTTGGCGGCGGCGATCACGGTCTGATGGGTGCCGTTGCACGCGGTATGACCGCCGAGGGCGGCCGGATGACCGGCATCGTCCCTCGCTTTTTCAACGTGGACGGGGTGCTGTACCCGACCTGCGACGAGTGGATCTTCACCGATACGATGCGGGAACGCAAGCAAAAAATGGAAACGCTGTCGGATGCGTTTGTGATGACCCCCGGCGGCATCGGTACCTTTGATGAGTTTTTCGAAATTCTGACCAACGCGCAACTGGAACTGCATCATAAGCCAATCGCCGTTCTCAACACCGACGGCTACTTCGATACCCTGCTGCAATTTCTGCAGGAGGGGGTGGAACGCCGCTTTATGAAGCCGGCGACTCTGGCGCTGTTTGCGGTGTTCACCGATCCCGTCGAATTGATTTCCTATCTGGAAAACCGTATGTAAGCAATAAAAAAGGAGCAGACGCGTCTGCTCCTTTTTTATTATTCTTTGATGAGGTACAGCGAACCCTGTACACGGACGGGGATGAAGTTGGTGTAATAGTGGATGGTGCCTTCCCGCTCGTTGTGGCCGAGGCGGTTCCAGCCCAACGCGCCCGTGCGGAAAACTTCGTTTCCGTTTTCGTCCGAACGGTTTGTAAATCCGGTGGTAATGTCCGTTTGCTCGCTGCTGCTGACCATCTCGCCGACCTCGTAGGTTTTGTTCGGATAATCGACGCTGCCCTCAAAGATGCAGCCGGTGAACCGATATTCCAGCGCAATTTCGGTCTGCTCGTCGTCCACCTTGCCCCATTGTTCTTTCAACTTGAAGCAATGCCAGATGTCGATTTCAACCACTTCGTCGAAGGCGTTGGTTTTCCAGTCCACCACCTCGACCACCTCGAAATAATCAAACCAGTTTTCGACGGTCAGTTCGACCACCTCTACCGTGGGAGCGGAAGTGTCCGTATCGCCAAAATCGCCCTTGCCGTCATCCGCAGTGGTCGTGGTGGTTTTTCCGTCTTCGCGCAGCCGGTCGATCGCGCTCTGCGCGCTGTCGTAATCTTCTTTTTCCAGAAGATCGATGATCGCCTCGTATTTTTCGTACTTCTTGATCGCTTCGTGATCCGCTGCATTTTCGCAGGTGACAGTCGTCTCGCCGCAGGCGGCGAGAGACAAACACAGCGCCGCCACGAACAGCAATGTTAAAAATTTTTTCATACGTTTT
>JAFOFS010000343.1 GCA_017387165.1 Clostridia bacterium | reverse complement strand
GTTCGATAAGGACCGTCGGGGACGCCGGTCCCTACGGTTCATACCGCGGAGCGGTATATCGCATTTGCCGCAGGCAAATATATCGCATTGCGAAAGCAATATATCGCACCGTCAAAAGACGGTATATCATTCATTACAAATTTTAGGAGGCGAAGGCCGTGAAAACATTTTTTAAAAGTATCGGATTTAAGGTGCTTTGCGGCATCGTCTGCTTTTTGCTGGGTCTGATGATCTATGCCGGTACGTCGGGCGGTACTGCCACACTGCCCGAGGCGATCTCGGGCGCCATCATCACCCCGCTCCAGCACGGCTTTTCGGCGGTCGGGGATTGGTTTGGTGGTCTGTTCCGCAGCGCCAAGATGCAAGCGGAGATCGACGCCTTGACCGAGGAGGTCACCACCTTACGGGAGCAGCAGGTCGAGCTGGAAGAACTGCGACGCAAAAACGAGCTGTACTCCCAGTTCCTTGAGCTGAAAGAGCAAAATCCCGAATATCAGTTCGTCGATGCCCCCATCGTGGCGTCCGATCCGTCCGACCCGTTCAACAACTTCACCATCGGGCGCGGTTCCGCCTCGTTGATCGCGGTGGGAAACGTGGTCATCACGCCGCAAGGATTGGCCGGTGTGGTCACCGAGGTCGGTCCGACCCACGCCAAGGTGCGTACCATTCTGGATCCCGCGCTGCAGATCAGCGCCTACAACAGCCGTACCCGTGAGGACGGTTTGCTCAGCGGCACGCTGGCGCTCGCCAAGGACGGCAAGCTCCGTATGTCCCAGATCGACCGCGACGCAACCGCGGCGGTGGGGGATATTGTGGTAACCTACGGCGGCAATTATCCCGAGGGTCTGCTGGTCGGACGCATCTCCGAGCTGCACGCCGAAACCGACGGTCTCAGTAAATATGCGGTCATCACGCCGTTTACCAACGTGGATACGGTGGACGAGGTGTTTGTGATCGTCAACTACAAGCCGACCGTGCCCGAGGAGGCAGGACGATGAAAAATTCCTACCTGACCGGTCACCGCGCAGTTGCGTGGATTCAGGCGCGTTATCTCAGCTGGACGGCCTGGGGCTTGCTCATTTTGTTGTTTTCGCTGCTGCAGGCCATGCCGCATGCGTTCGAAATCGGCGGCGCCCGTCCGCTTTTCCTCGTTCCGTTGGTGGTCGGCATCGCTCTGTTTAACGGCCCGATCGGCGGCGCGGCGGCAGGTCTGGCCGCCGGTCTGCTCTGGGACTTATACGCCACCCACATCTACGGCTTCAACGGACTGGTGATGATGATCATCGGCTGCGTGGCCGGTCTGCTCATCTGGCTGTTGCTCCGCAACACCTGGCTGACCGCTTGGCTTGTCTCCGCCGCGGCGGTGCTGGCGCAGGTACTGGCCGATTGGCTGTTTTGCTATCTCATCGCCGGTCGGGACGGCCCCGGCTGGGTTCTCTTTCACCTCTATCTCCCCAACGCGCTGTACACGGCGTTGCTCTCGCCGCTGTTTTACTTTTTGACGCGCAGCGTCATCCGCACGCTTCGTCGGCGGATATAACTCTCGGGCGATCGCCCGAAGAAAGGAGTCGCCATGAATAAGCGACACCGTCGGGAATCCCATCCCCAAAAGCGTATCGCCGCCATCGCCTTGTTTATGGCGACCGTATTACTCTTGTATTCCATCCGTCTGTACCAAGTACAGGTCGGTTCTCCCGAAAAATATCTTTCCGGCGCCGGCGGCAGCGGTCAGATCGAGCTGCCGATCGCTCCCACACGCGGCGAGATCCTCGACCGTCGGATGAACGCGCTGGTGGTCAACAACACCGCCTACGCCATCGTGCTGGATTATTTCTACTGGCCGGTCGGCAGCTCAGACGCCGCACGCGCCAAGCAAAACACCGCTCTGCTCACCCTGACCTCTCTGCTGACCGACAGCGGCGAGGAGTGGAACGATACGCTCCCGATTACCAAAACCTCCCCCTTTGCTTTTGAAGAAGGGCGGGAGTCGGCGGTGGAGGCACTGAAGGAGGATCTCCGTCTGGCCTCCTACGCCACGGTGGACAACTGTCTTGCCGCGTTAGCCAAGCGGTATAAGCTGACTTCCTACGACCCGGCGACTGCGCGGATGCTGGCCGGCATTCATTACAGTATGGCGCGGGCGGATTTTTCCTCCTCCCAGCCGTACACCTTTGCGGCTTCGGTTTCCAAGCAAACCTCCTACAAGGTGAGCGAGGCGCTTTCCTCCCTGCCGGGCGTCAACGTCACGCTGGTACCCGAGCGGTCGTACGTCAACGGCGACCTCGCCTCCCATTTGCTCGGTCGGGTGGGGTTGTTGTCTGCCG
>JAFOFS010000342.1 GCA_017387165.1 Clostridia bacterium | reverse complement strand
CCTTATCCAAAGGATACCACCATTTTCGCGAAATTTCAACAACATTCTGCCAATTCCAGCTTTTCGCGCAGCCGTCGGATGATCTTTTTTTCCAGTCGGGAAATGTAGGATTGCGAGATGCCGAGCAGATCGGCCACCTCTTTTTGCGTGTGCTCACGCACGCCGTCCATACCAAACCGCATACGGATGATCTGTTGCTCACGAGCGGATAACTGCGCCACGAATTGCCGCAACAGAAGCGCTTCGGTTTCTCGCTCCAACGGCTGATTGACCACGTCCGGCTCGCTGCCGAGAATATCCGATAAACACAGCTCGTTGCCGTTGCGATCGACGTTGAGCGGCTCGTCGAGGGACATCTCGTTACGGGTGGTCGCCCCTTTTCGCAGTACCATCAGAATTTCGTTCTCGATGCAACGGGAACTGTAAGTCGCCAGCTTGATCTGGCGTGAAGGACAGAAGGTGTTGACCGCTTTGATCAGACCGATGGTGCCGATCGAAATGAGATCCTCAATACCGATTCCCGAATTTTCGAATTTCCGCGCAATGTACACCACCAGCCGCAGATTGCGTGTGATCAGTATTTCCCGCGCCTGCTCGTCGCCGCCCTCCGCACGCTCCAGATACAACGCTTCCTCCTCGGGCGTCAACGGCTGGGGGAGGGTATCAAACCCGTGTATGTAATGCAGCTCTCGCTTGGGAAACAGAGCGGCCAGCCACCGCCGCAATTTTGCCAGATATTTCATTTCATCATCACTCTTTCTTCTGTCAATAATTCGACCGCGGCGGTGCCGATCGCCGCCCGATACTCGCCGCTTCCGAGATGCGGCACTACCGCCAACCACACGCCGGTGAGATCGCTGACTTTACCGCTACCGACCTGCGCGGTCAATTGTTCGGGACGAAAGGCAGGATACACCCCCTCGCTGCCGGCGGTGCGGTACGGCACGACGCGATAGGCGCAACCGCCCTCGTCCCAGCCGGTAACCGCCCCCTGTTCCACCGCAATGACCGGTGCGCCCGAAAAGGGCTCGGTCAGCAGATTGCCGCTGTCGTACAGGGCGGTAAATTCGTAGGTATTTCCTCGCCAAACGGCGCGGATGCGGTACAGCCGCCGTCCCCATACCCGAGGTTGCGCCCACCGCTCAAACAGGGTCAGACCGCCGTAGCTTGCCACGGTCAGCAGGATGAGGGTGATCGGCGGAATATCGTAATAGATCGCGCCGTTTACCACTTGAAATCCGCTTGGGGAGAACAGCTGCCACAGCAGTGTGCAAAGACCGCCGAGCGCCGCCGATAATCCCCACAGCGTCGCCACCGTTTTGCCGTACGCCCTCCAACCGCTCCAACGAAACGCCGCGCGGCACATAACCGCCGCCACTGCCAGATCCAGCGGCAGCAGCTGCCACCAAGGCAGAACGGGCAGCAACACCACGCAGGCGGAAACCGCCCCGATCGCCGCGCCGCCGACCAATCGACCCCGTCGCCTCGGAAGATGCCGCCACGCCGCCGTGGCGGTCAGCAGCAAAAAGTCGATAAACAGGTTGAGCGCCAGCAGTACGTCCAGATAAATGACCGCCATTTTCTCACCTCTCTTCGCTCCTCCAGTATAGGCGACGGCGGACGGAAATTCTGTTGAAGCGTGACGGGAAAAACGGCAAAAATTTCTTTGTTCTTGTCGCAAAACCCGTTGAATTTTATCTTTTGACATGATATAGTATAATAGTATTATTATGGGT
>JAFOFS010000341.1 GCA_017387165.1 Clostridia bacterium | reverse complement strand
TCTGTTTATGGATCGCATTCCGTCGTCCGCCGCCGTGAACGAAGCGGTAAAATCCACACGGGCGCTCAAGCAGGCGCAAGCCTCCGGCTTTGTCAATGGCATTTTACGCGCTTTAGACCGAAAAAAAGAAGAGCTTTGGAGCGAAATCGATAACCGTCCGGATGCACTTTCGATCCGCTATTCCTGCCCTGCATCCATCATCTCCTTATGGATGAAAAGCTACGGCGAAGAGCATACGCTCAAACTGCTCGAACATATCAATGAGGCGCCGCCGTCTGTTTTGCGTTTGAATACACTGAAGTCCGATGCCGCAAAATGGCGTCGCTTCGCGGAGTCCGAAGGCATTGGCTTTACCAATCTTCCCGGCCTGCCGAACAGCATCGTGATCGATGGTGGTGTCAGCCGTTCCGTGTTGGCGAAATTCAAAGCGTGCTATCATCAAGATGGCGCGTCGCAATATTGCGTTGCTGCGTTGCAGCCGCAGGCAGGTGAGCAAATCGCCGACGTCTGTGCTGCTCCGGGCGGTAAAAGCTTTACTGCCGCCTGCGAAATGAACGGCCGCGGCTCGATCCTCTGCGGAGATCTTTATCCCGAGAAATGCGACACCATTGTCCGTCGCAGCGAAGAACTCGGCATTTCGATCATACAAGCGGTTGCTCGCGACGCTTCCAAACCGTGCCCGAAGCCGCTGATCGGGCGTTTCGATCGCGTTATTTGTGATGTTCCCTGTTCGGGACTCGGCGTGATTCGTCGTAAACCCGAAATCCGCTATAAAAATCTCGATGAATTCTCGTCCTTGCCTGCGCTGCAGTATCAGATTTTGGAGCAAGCGGCAAAGATGGTGCGTGCAGGTGGTGTCCTGCAGTACTCGACCTGCACCTTGAACCCTGCGGAAAACGAGGCGGTGACCGACCGCTTTTTGCAGGAGCACCCCGAATTTTCTCCCCGCATTCTCCCGTTGGCGGAATGCTTCGCATTACTGAACACCGAGCCGTCGCACCGCATCACACTGTTTCCGCATATTCACGGCACGGACGGCTTTTACGTTGCCGGTTTCGTTCGAAAAAAAGAGGAATCTGTATGAGCAAGCCCGATATCCGAGCACTGACAATTCAAGAGTTGACCGCTATTCTGGCAGAATGGAACGTTCCCGCTTTCCGCGCCAAGCAGATTCAAAATTGGTTGGATAACGGCGTGACCGATTTCGACCGGATGAACAATCTGCCTGCCGCATTGCGCACACAGTTGGCAGAGCATTTTCGTATTCCGTCCGTCAAAATCCTGCGCCGCTTGGTTTCTTCTATAGATGATACGACCAAGTATCTCTTTGAGCTGGAGGACGGTCAAACCGTCGAATCGGTGCTGATGAAATACAAGCACGGATGGTCGCAATGCCTCTCCACGCAGGTTGGCTGCCGTATGGGATGCAGCTTTTGCGCGACCGGTATTGACGGACTCGCCCGTAACCTTACCGCCTCGGAAATGATGGCGCAGATTGAAGCGGCGCAAGCCGATCGCTCCATCCGCGTTTCCTCCATCGTTTTGATGGGCATGGGGGAGCCGCTCGACAACTACGACGAGGTACTCCGCTTTTTCAAGATGTTGGAAACGCCCGACGGCGTCCATATCGGTATGCGACACGTTTCACTCTCGACCTGTGGCTTGGTCGATCGGATTTACGATCTGATGGAGGAGAATCTGCAGATCACCCTTTCCATCTCGCTCCATGCGCCGAATAACGAGCTGCGGCGCAAGCTGATGCCGGTGGCGCGTAAATGGACGGTCGAGGAATTGCTGGCCGCCTGCAAGGCCTACACCGATCGGACGGGGCGCCGTATTTCGTATGAATACGCCATGATCGACGGCGTGAACGATACCGACGCTTGCGCCCACGAGCTGGTGCGTCGCCTGCGCGGTACGCTTTGCCACATCAATCTGATCCCTGCCAATGCCGTTGAGGGGAAAGCACAGCGCCGCAGCAGCCAGGCTCGCCTGCGCGCCTTTACCGAAATTTTGACTGAAGGTGGCTTGAATGCCACCGTACGCCGTACGCTCGGCTCGGATATCAACGCCTCTTGCGGACAACTGCGACGTCACCAGCAAGACGGCACGAAACAGCACTTCTCGGAATAAACGGAGGAACCACTATGCACGTCTACGGAAAAACTGATAAAGGCAGGGTCCGGCAAACCAACCAGGACGCCTTTGTGACAGGAAAACTGTCCGACACCGTTCATTTTGCCGTCGTTTGCGACGGCATGGGAGGCGCAAACGGCGGTAACGTTGCCAGCTCGCTGGCGGTCAAGATCATTACCAACCGCATTGTGGAAGGCTATCGGGAGAATATGTCGATCCAATCGATACATTATATGTTGGAGAGTGCGATCGCTGCCGCCAACGTTCTCGTGTATGACACGGCTGTCGCCGATCCCGAACTTCACGGTATGGGCACCACGGTCGTGGCGATCGTTGTCAGCGGCACGGAAGCGGTTGTAGCGCACATCGGCGATAGTCGCGCCTATTTGCTGGCCGATGATCTTCGTCAGATCACCCGCGATCACAGCGTTGTGTGGGAAATGGTGGAAAAAGGGGAGATCACCGAGGACGAGGCGCGTGTTCACCCCAACAAGAACATCATTACCCGTGCGTTGGGCGTT
>JAFOFS010000340.1 GCA_017387165.1 Clostridia bacterium | reverse complement strand
GACATCACCATCACCAACGCCAAGGAAGACGTGATTTCCGAGACCGGCCTGGTGAAGGTCGTTCTGCAGCCCGAAAACCTGAATATCTACGACGAAGTGCCTTCCAACGCGGTTGTGCAGCATGTTTCCTATACCCTGATCCACGAGCATGAGGGCGAAACCACCGAACTGCCCGACTATACTGTTAAAACTCCGGAGGATAATCACTTGAAAATTTTAGCAATTGGTAACAGCTTCAGTATCGATGCGACTGCCCATATGCGCAGTATTTTGATGGATGGCGGCTACGACTCGGTGACCGTTGCGACGGCGGCGATCGGCGGCTGCACCCTGCAGACGCACTACGGCAACATCCTAAACGACAGCCCGAGCTATGAGTATTGGATCAACGACCGTGGCGCCTGGAAGATCACCGAGAACAGAAAACTCAGCGACATTCTGATTGCCGAGGATTGGGATATCATCACCGTCCAGCAGGCCAGCCACGACAGCGGTCGTCCGACCACCTACTCGTATTTGCAGGGCATCCTGGATTACCTGAAGGCCAACGAGATCGGCAATGCGAAGATCCTGTGGCACATGACGTGGGCTTATCAGCAGGATTGCCTCCACACCGGCTTCGCCAACTATGGCAAGGATCAGATGACCATGTACAACGCCATTTTGAATGCCGTTGACACGCAGGTGCTGACTCAGCCGATGGTGGACGGGGTCATCCCGGCCGGTACGGCGATCCAGAATCTGCGTACCTCCGTGCTTGGCGATACCCTCACGCGCGACGGCTTCCATATGAGCGAGGGCATCGGCCGCTATACGGTCGGTCTGACTTGGTACGCTTACTTAAGCGGTAAGTCGGCCTCTACCGTTGATTTTGTCCCGAGTGCGTTCAAGGACGAGATCACCCCGTATCTGGATCTGATCTATGCGGCGGTGGATGCGGCAATTGCCAATCCCTACGAGGTCACCGACCTTTCGTGAACTAACCAAAAAGAGTACCGCAAACGCGGTACTCTTTTTGCTATTTTACCACTTGATTTTTGGCGCAGTTATTGGTAAACTTGTTATTTGGATGCATATTACTTTTATTTTAAGGAGAACGCTATGATCACCGTATCGGAAGTCAGCTTTAATTTCAGCGGTCAGCAGCTGTTTAAGGATGTGAACCTCAAGTTCCAGCCCGGTAACTGCTATGGCATTATCGGCGCCAACGGCGCCGGCAAATCCACCTTCCTGCGCTTGCTTTGCGGCGAACTGGAACCGACCAAGGGCGACATCTTTATTTCCAAGGACGAGCGTATGTCGGTGCTGAAGCAGGATCACTTTGCTTACGACGAATTCACCGTTCTGGACACCATTATGCAGGGCAACGAGCGCCTGTACGCCGTGATGAAGGAGAAGGACGCGATCTACGAGAAAGCGGATTTCACCGATGCTGACGGCGAACGCGCCGCCGAGCTGGAAGCGGAGTTTGCGGAGATGAACGGCTGGGAAGCCGAATCGGACGCCTCCAAGCTGCTGCAGGGTCTCGGTATGGAGGAAAGTGCGCTGTATATGCCGATGTCCTCTCTGAACGAAAAGGAAAAGGTTAAGGTGCTGTTGGCGCAGGCGTTGTTCGGCAACCCCGAAATCATCCTGCTCGACGAGCCGACCAACGGTCTGGATATTGATGCCACCTTGTGGCTGGAAAACTTCCTGGCGGATTACTACGGCATCGTGCTGGTCGTGTCCCACGACCGCCACTTCCTCAATGACGTCTGCACCCACATCGTCGATATCGACTACGGCAAGATCAAGATGTATGTCGGTAACTACGAGTTCTGGTACGAATCCAG
>JAFOFS010000339.1 GCA_017387165.1 Clostridia bacterium | reverse complement strand
CCAGTATTTTATTACCTTTTCCGCACCGGCTGTTTCCGGATCACCATAAGTCTTCATCATATAGTTAAGCAGCCCATCATCGATTGCCCGTGCGGGACAGGGGAGTCTTGCTGTCGGTGGTCGCCGCTTGGCAGAGCTGGCAGGTAAGCTGGACGCACTCAGCCCGTTGAAGGTGCTGGGACGCGGCTATGCGATCGCTTATAAGGAGGGACAACCTCTCCGTTCGGTGACCGACGCGAAGCGCGGTGACCGCTTGGCTGTCCGTGTAGAGGACGGACAGATCGAATGTGAAGTACAGGGGGTAATTTCCAATGAGTGAACAATTGACCTTTGAGCAGGCGATGACCCGCCTGGAACAGATCGTGATGAAATTGGAGAGCGGTAAATGTCCGCTGGACGAGTCGATCCGCTTGTTTGAAGAGGGAACTCGCCTGACCGGCTTTTGCCGCCAGTCGTTGGATACGGCGGAGCAGAAGATTCGCCGCCTGACCGATGCGACGGCAGCACCTGCCGCGGAGGAGTGACGACGATGTATACCGCAGCTTTGGAACGGCATCTTGCTTTGATCGAACGGGCGCTGCCGACCTATCTGCCGCAACCGAGCGGCGCTTCGGCGGTAACGGCGGAGGCGATGCAGTATGCCTGTGAGGCAGGTGGCAAACGCCTGCGCCCTGTGCTGGTGCTGGAATTTGCGCGCTTGTGCGGCGGCTCGCCCGAAAAGGCGCTGCCGTTTGCCTGTGCGTTGGAGATGATTCATTCCTATTCGTTGGTGCACGACGATCTGCCTTGTATGGATAACAGTCCGCTGCGCCGCGGCAAACCGTCAACCCACGCCGCTTTCGGTGAAACCACCGCGTTGCTGGCAGGGGACGGATTGCTCAACCGTGCGTTTGAGGTGTGTGTGGCACCGCAAAACCGAATCGGACTGGATGCGGAATGCGTTTTGCGGGCGACCGCCGCTTTGGCGGATGCCGCAGGACAAGACGGAATGATCGGCGGTCAGACCATCGATTTGCAGAGTGAAGGTCGTTTGATTGACGTGGAAACTCTCCGCGAGTTACATCGTAAGAAAACCGGCGCTCTGCTGATTGCCGCTTGCCGTATGGGCAGCATTTTGGCCGGTGCGGATCAAGCAACCGTGGAGGCTGCCGCTTCCTACGGCGCACACCTCGGTCTGGCGTTTCAGATCGTGGACGATCTGCTGGACGTGACCGCAACGGCGGAGCAGCTCGGCAAGCCGTCGGGCGCAGACGAAGAAAACGAAAAATCGACTTACGTTACGTTGTATGGGCTTGACGGCGCTCGCCGTATGGCGGAGGAGGAAACCGATGCCGCGATCGCGGCGTTGGCCGCTTTCGGTGAAAATGCCTCCGATCTGCGTGCGCTTACCAACGCCCTCCTGACCCGTATTTCTTAAAAACAGAGGTTGTTTATGGCTAACAACGAAAGTCTGCTTCGGCAGATCGGCTCGCCGCGTGATCTGGACGCGTTGACCGACCAACAACTGAATCAGCTTTGTGAGGAACTGCGATCGACCATCGTGTCCACCGTGTCGCAGACGGGCGGCCACCTCGCCTCCAATCTCGGCGTGGTGGAATTGACCGTCGCACTTCACCGTTCTCTGAATTGTCCGGACGATAAGATCGTTTGGGACGTCGGACACCAATGCTATGCGCATAAACTGCTGACCGGTCGCTACGATCGGTTCGGAACGTTGCGGCAGAAAGACGGTCTTTCCGGCTTTCCGCAGCCGTCCGAAAGCCCGTACGACAGCTTTGTCGTCGGCCACAGCAGCACGGCGGTTTCGGCTGCTTGCGGCATAGCCCGTGCCGAAACGCTGTCGGCGAGCGGCAATTATACGGTGGCGGTGCTGGGGGACGGTGCGTTGACCGGCGGCGAGGCATACGAGGGTTTGAATAACGCCGGACACAGCAACGACCGCTTGATCGTGGTGCTGAACGACAACCGTATGTCCATTGGTCGCAACGTCGGCTTTGTGGCGCGTCATCTCTCCAATTTGCGCTCCCGCCGCCGCTATGTCAGCTTCAAGCGCCGCTTGACCAAATTGCTGATGGCGATCCCGATGATCGGTGCGCCGATCTACCGCTTTTTGCTTCGCGCAAAGCTCAACATCAAATACGCGCTGTACGACAGCAGTACCGTGTTTGAGGATATGGGATTTTATTATTTCGGACCGATCGACGGTCATAATCTGCACGATCTGATGCAGGCGATCGATACCGCGAAAGACGTCGGACGTCCGGTTTTGTTGCACATTGAAACCCAAAAGGGGAGAGGCTACCTTCCTGCCGAACAGGATCCGTCCCGTTTTCACGGCTTGGGTCTGTTTGATGTTGACACGGGCGACAGCCCGACCTCAGGCGCATCCTTCTCCTCGGTGTTTGGTGAGGAACTCACTCGCTTGGCGGCGGAGGATGAACGCGTGTTTGCGATTACCGCTGCCATGCGTGACGGCACGGGGTTGACCGAATACGAAAAGCAATATCCGACTCGTTTTGCGGACGTCGGCATTGCGGAGGAACACGCGGTCACCTTTGCCTCCGGCCTTGCCGTAGGCGGAATGTTGCCCGTTTTTGCGGTGTATTCCACCTTCCTGCAGCGTTGCTATGACCAACTGCTCAACGATACGGCAATCGCCAATAACCATATCGTGCTGGCGGTTGACCGTGCCGGTATCGTACCGGGGGACGGCACCACCCATCAAGGTATTTTTGATACGGCATTTTTGCGGAGCATTCCGCATGTGACCGTGTTGGCTCCGTCTTCGTATGACGATCTGCGGCTGTGCCTGCGTCGCGCCATGTATGAGCTGGAAGGTATTGCCGTCGTGCGTTATCCCCGTGGGGGCGAGCGTCCGTTGCTGCCGACCTATAAAGCGGAGAACGTTCCCT
>JAFOFS010000035.1 GCA_017387165.1 Clostridia bacterium | reverse complement strand
TATCCTGCTGACGCTGCGTTGAATGCGCTCTTGCTTTCGGGTTTTGTCTTTCACAAAAATGAGATCACCGATCCGGCTCTTCGGGATGCGCTTGCAGAACGCGGTTATGACCCAATTTCTGTCAATCAAGGATATACCGCCTGTTCGGTGGCGGTCGTTGACGAGAATTCCGTGATTACAGCTGACGAACGGATTGCTGCCGTAGCGGCAGATATCGGCCTCAACGTACTGCTCATATCGCCGGGGCATATTTGCCTTCCGGGGTATGACTACGGCTTTATCGGCGGTGCTTGCGGTAAAATTGCCCCCGATAAGCTTGCTTTCACCGGTACACTGAGGCACCACCCGGACTACGCGCGTATTCTTGCGTTTTTAGCGGAACGCGGTGTAGAAGCGGTGTTTTTGACCGACGAGCCCTGCTTTGATTGCGGTGGTCTGATCCCTGTTACGCAGCTGTGACACCCGAAGCTGCCTGTGCATAGTATGAAACGCAACCGACGTTTTCGGCTGCGAAAGGGGCGTTCTTATGCACAAAATTCTGGATGGGCTGCTTGGCAAGAGCGGTGGAATTCCGCTTATCTTTGCCGGTGCGGTGCTGCTGGTTTTGATGGTCGTACCGACGAAATTGTTGCTTTTGCTGCTTTCGATCGGCTGGATGGTTGGCGGTCTCTGCGTATACAAGCGCACCGGAAAATAGCGGAGAAAGGGTAAAAGTATGCAGATCATTATTTGGGATGCGCCGCGTATCGTCAAACGAATTCTTCGAGCGGCATTCGGGATCAAACCGAATAAACAAAACTAAATACATAAGAAACACCCGGACGGTTTGAAACCGCCCGGGTGTTATTTGTTTACGCTTCCGGAGCCGCGATGAAGCCGTAGTAGCGGCCCATCCAGTAGGGGAGCGTGTAGTAGTAGCAGCTTTCGACCTCGAGTTTACTCTTAGCGTAGTGATCAAAATCGATCTCTTTGTACCACCAGTAATTGCGGTCAAATTTGCTGATCATGCGTTCGTCCGGCGGCAGGAGCCAGTCGGTTTCTTCGTAACCACCGCGAAGGATGCGTTTGGGCACGTCACGGCGGTTAAAGAGGCCGACCGCGCAATTGAGCATAGAAGCGTTGCCGCGGAGGAACCATGTTGCAATCGCGTTTGCATCGATCTTCATGGCAGGATCACCGAGCATGAAGACAAAATCCGTATAGGGGTTATGCTCGCGTGCAATCGAGGTGCGCCATGTTTTATAGCCGTCGACATATTTCTTGCGCAGGACAGGATCGTGTTCCAGTTCAAAAAGTCCCCAGAATGCGAGGTTGGCGTTACCGTGGTCACCGTACATCAAATCCTCGAAGATTTCAATGCCCTGCAGCGTGCAGACCTGGTAGAAACGATCGAAATGCTTGACCGGAAGATCGGCATAGCCCATTTCAATAAGCTTTTCGTATTCTTCTTTCCAATGTCCTTCTTCGCCGAGGATATACATCGTCGCCTTCAGATACATCAGCAGCATCGACGAATTGAGTGCGGCATCTGCATATGCCATTTCTGTGGCGAAATAACGGGGGCTATATTTGGCCCAGGTCGTCGGTTCACCGTTGCATTCCCACATCTCATATCCGTGGTCGAGAATGTGCTGCATCGTGGCACGGACAGAGCGTTTGATCAGTTCGTCGAGTTCGGGGTCGACCGGACCGAGGATCTTATGCGCGAAATAATAGGCAAGGAAATGGCCGGTCAGCTCGTCGCTGGAGGTGTCGCCCTTGTAGATAATATCGTCATCGGTATAGCCTTCGGAGCGGTAAAGCGCAGCGAGACGGTCCGGTACCGGAGCCGAAGCATCGATGACCTTGCCTGCGATCCCTTTTCTACGGGCGTGGCGCGTATCCAGACAGGTGGCCTTGCCGTTTTCCTTCTTGAAGAACAGGCCGTCGTCCGGGACAGGTTCAGATGTCGTAACATACGAACGGGAGATAAAGCCGTCGCCCCTGCCGTGGATGTAGGTCAGAAGCAACACGGCTTCGTAGGCACGGGTCGCAACCTTCAAAGCTTCTTTGGCTTCGGCGGAGTCAGGGCCTTTTTCGGTGGCCATACAGTGGTAACGCAGCATTTCACCGATCGCAAATTCGGCCGTGAAGCCGCCATCGTTATCGGAATGGCCGTAGGGGACGGCGGAGGAGATGTCACGTTCTGTTTTCAGTTCTTTTTGCGTGATCATGCCGTGGCGGTCGATTACAGTCAGCGTTTCGGTGGTCAGACCGGCGATTTTATCCTCTACGGTCATTTCCCTCATTTCGATGAAAGAAACACCGGTCTCGGTCTGTACCCAAACGCTATGTCCTTCCGCCCAAAGAGAACGGACTTTGTTGTCGGGGAGCTCGTGGTC
>JAFOFS010000034.1 GCA_017387165.1 Clostridia bacterium | reverse complement strand
GGGTATATTTCAGGCACAGAGCCAATTGACCGCTCAACGGGACGTAGTTGACACCGTCTCCCGATTTCGCTTCACCGTCCACGTAGACGGTGTTATTGCTCCAATAGATATCCGAGGTGTCGGTGATTCCGTCAAACCGAACGAGATAGCGGTTTTCCGTATCCTGTGCCGCACCCGATGCATAGGTCAGCTCGATCGGCTTCAGTTCGGTGATGGAGGTACCGTCGAGCCGCAGCCAGACGTCGTTGGCAATGGTGTACTGACCGTCGTTGCCAAGTGGCGTACCGGCACGGATATGCAGGATGTGCGGTTGCTTGAGGTCGGAGACCAACGTGGCGCCGCTTTCCAAATGTTCGTACTTGAGGCACAGTCCCAGTTGACCGTTCAACGGGACATAGTTGACTCCCTCACCCGATCTGGCTTCGCCGTCAACATAAACGGTGTTGTTATTCCAATAAATATCCGCCGTATTCTTCAGTCCGTCAAAATACAGCAGATAACGGCTTTCGTGATTCTGTGAACCGCCGCCGGCGTAGGTCAGCGTGATCTTGGAGGGATCTTCCTCCTGCTCGACCATAAAACCGTCGGTATGCTGAATAATGACGCTGTCGAAATAGCAGACGAAGCCGGAGGAGGCATAGCAACGGATGGTAAAAATAAAGGAGTCAAGGTGGCCATTGACATCCTTTCGAATGGTATTGCTTTGCAGCAGATCCAGCAATTCGATCTCACACCATCGATCGAAGTTGCCGCCGCGGTCAGCGACGAATGCGTTACTGGTGTAACCGCCCGAGGTGGAAGCCTCATTGAACAGACGAACAACAGGAGCACTCGAGTAGCTGTAGGACGGGACATAAAGGCGAATCTTAAACGAGGTGATCTTGGAAAGATCCAGCGGAGCGGCAAAATCGATCGCAACGGCGCCATAAGCCGTATCGCCTCCTGCATAGACGCCGCCCGTAAAGCCGGCAGGAACAGAAGCAGTATCGTTCACGCCGGTCGCTTTGGCGGAGGAACCGAAGGTGGAGCCGCTGGTGTAATCGGTCGCAAAATCGCTGCCGTTAAAATCAAAGACAGAGGTGCCGACGTCGTCTTCCTCTTCGGAGCCGATGTAAAAGTCGTCGGTATAGGTGATCGTCAGACTGTCAAACCAGACAGTGGTCACCGCACGAGTGCGGAAGCCAATCACAAAGCGTTCCAGATAACCGTCCGCATTCTTACGGATACTCGAGCTGTTCAGCGCGTCGATCAATTCGACCTCGTTCCATTCTCCAAAAGTGGGAAGTCCCAGGGAGTAATAACCGGAAGAGGGGTTCTCGGACGTATCAATGACTCGCAGATCGGGAGAACCGGAATAAGAATAGTCTTTTATGTAAAAGCGCAGCTTGACCGAAGTGATCTTCGAGAGGTCAACGGGGTGGGAAAAGCCGACAGCAGAGGCTGCATAGTTGGCGTCACCGCCGGCGTAAACGCCGCCCGTAAAGCCGGTGGGTACCGACGAGGTATCCGTCACGGCAGACACCGCAGATGCAGGCGCAATGAAACCATTTCCGTTCAGCGCTGTGCTGAAATCGGTACCGTTGAAGTCCAGTGTGACCGAGCCTGCAGCAGCGGTTACCGTCACGGTCGGCAACAGCGCCAGCAGCAATGCCGCAGAAAGGAAAAGTGAAATCAAGCGTTTAAACGAATGTTTCATTGTATCATCCTCCTTGTTTTAATCTTATCACCTCTTTTACGAAAATACTTGCTATTTTTTTTAGAATGAATGATTTTTTATAAAATTTGCATAAAAAACCGCCGCGCAATCGATGCGAGGCGGGATAGGATATTCAATAGCCGAGGGGTTCGCCGACCAAAATGACCTTGATGCGGTCCTTCTCACGCTGCATAGCGGAGATCAGGTACTGACAGCAAATGCGGCCGTCGGTTGCGCAGCCGGCGGTCAGCCCGCCCTTGACACCTGCGCAGACGCCGCTCTTGGCACAGGCGGTGTCGCAGCCGAGGCGTTCCACGTTTTGCGGAGCCGCAATCGTTTTGACCCGTTTGGCGGCTTGGTCGAGGTCGGCAACCAATTTGTTGATGCCGACCACAACGATAACCGATTTCGGGCCGAAGGCGATCGCCGCAACGCGGTTGGCACGGCCGTCAACGTTGTACAACTCGCCGTTTAGGGTGACGGCGTTAGCGGAGGTGAGGAAGACGTCCGCAAAGAACGCCTCGCGCATACGGTCGTTCAACTGTTCCTTGGTCAAGCCTGCCTCGTAGCGGTTGATGAAGCGGTATTTCGGGTCGCGGATGAGGTCGGACACACCGCATTGATCCAGTGTGACCGAGCCGCCGACGGCAATGCTGTCGCCGTCGTGGAGCAGCGTTTCCACCAACGGCACCACCTCGGCGGCGGTGGGGACGTAGTACGCCGCCATACGGTTGCGGCGAAGAGCCTCCATAACCAAAGCGGCTTGTTTTTCGTAGACGATCTGTTGCGGTGTCATCGGGATTCCTCCTTTTTCAATGCGGACGGCAGGGATGCGTCGGGAGTGACGTACACCGTCTGCTGATGGTCGTAAATCACGCGACCGGGTTTGGCGCCGGCCGGCTTGCGAACGAATTTGATCGGCGTATAATCCACCGGCACCTGCGCCGAGTCGCAGGCTTTGGAGAAGGTAGCGGCCAGCACCGCCGCTTCACGCAGGGTGCGTTCCGGCACCTGTGCCCCTTCGGTCACCACCACCGTGTGGGAGCCGGGGATATTCTTGGTGTGAAACCAAATATCGCAACCGCGCGAGTCGCGGAGAGTGAGCTTGTCGTTGCCGATATTGTTGCGCCCGACACGGATACGGAAGCCGTCGGACGAGACGAACTCCAGCGCGCCGAGGGGCGCAGGCGGTTTCCGACCGCCTTTCTGCAAACGGAGATAGCCGCTGCCGGCGAGCTCGGTGCGGAGCTCATCCAGTTCACGCACCGTCACGGCACGGGACAGAGCGTCCAGTACCGAGTCGAGATAGCGCAGTTCTTCCTCCCCTGTCTCGATCTGTTCGACCAATACGCGTTCGGCGGTCTGCGCCTT
>JAFOFS010000338.1 GCA_017387165.1 Clostridia bacterium | reverse complement strand
GGATTGGTGGTGATACCGTAGGGGCGAACTGCGTTCGCCCGTCTTTCTCTTCCCCCGCCCTACCGCACGCCATAGGCTACGCGATCAGAAATCAAACAGCGAAACCTGCGCGGAGTTCGGGAGATTGCCGAGAGCGCCCATCGTCTTGAGCGTATCCAACAGCGTGGAGGAAAGTGAGGTGCGCGCCAACAGGTCGTCGCAGGAGAAGAAGCTCTCCCGCTCGCGTTCCGCCATAATGCTGTATGCGGCGGCTTCGCCCAGACCGGCCACCGAGGTAAACGGCAGGCGGATCTTTCCGTCCTCGACAAGGAACTGGGTCGCGTGGGATTTGTACAGGTCAACCGGCAGGAATTCCACCTTGCGTGCCAACGCTTCGTATGCTACGCGCATAATGGTGGCGGATGTCTGCTCGGTGGCGGAGGCGTCGCGACCTTTTCCCTCAAGGTCGGTGTATTAGCGTTTGACCGCTTCCCGTCCCTGCAGGCAGACCTCCGCGTTGAAAAACGTTTCGGCACGGACGGTGAAATACGCCGCATAATATTCGACCGGCATATACACCTTAAACCAGGTCACGCGGAGTGCGGCGATCTGGTAGGCGGCGGCGTGCGCCTTGGGGAACATATACTTGATCTTCATACACGACTCGATGTACCACTCGGGAACACCGTGGTCGCGCATCGCCTTGAGATGATCCTCGGTCAGCAGCTTGGTGGCGTTACCTTTACGGACGATCTCCATGATCTTAAACGCCATATCCGGCTCCAGACCGCGGTGCATCAGGTAGGTCATAATGCTGTCACGAGTGCCGATCACCGTTCCGATGGTGCAGGTACCTGCCTTGATCAGATCCTGCGCGTTACCGCTCCAAACGTCGGTACCGTGGGACAGACCGGAGATCTGCATCAGGTCGGAAAAATTCTTCGGTTGGCACTCGATCAACATCTGCGTCGCGAACGGCGTGCCCATCTCGGGAACCGAAATGGTGCCGGTCGGCCAGTCGATCTCCTCCGACGTGACGCCGAGAGGCTCGGGACTGGTCAGCAGCTTGTACACCTGCGGATCGGACATCGGGACTTCCTTGATGTCCTTGCCGGTGTACATTTCCAGATAGCGGTACATGGTCGGCAGAATGTGGCCGAGGTTGTCCAGCTTCAGAATGTTGTCGTGGATGGAGTGGAAGTCGAAGTGGGTGGTCTTATCGTCCTTCTCCTCTTTGTCGGCAGGGTGCTGGACGGGGCAGAAATCCTCAATATCGTAGCCGTCCGGCACGACCACCATACCGCCGGGATGCTGACCGGTGGTGGTTTTGACACCGACGCAGCCGCTCATCAGGCGGGTCATTTCCGGCTGGCTCAAGGTGATATTCTTGCGTTCGCAGTATTTGCGGACGTAGCCGAAGGCGTTCTTGTCCTGTGCCGCCTGGATGGTGCCGGCCTTGAAAACGTGGTTCTCGGCAAACAGCGATTCGGTATAGCGGTGCACCTGCGTCTGGTATTCCGACGCAAAGTTCAAGTCGATATCGGGGGTCTTATCGCCCTTGAAGCCGAGGAAGGTTTCAAACGGGATTTCGTGACCGTCCTGCTTGAGCTTGGTACCGCAGTTCGGGCAATTCTTTTCGGGCATATCGAAGCCGGAGCCGTACTCACCCTTGGTGAAAAATTCCGACCAGCGGCATTGCGGACAGACGTAGTGCGGCGCGAGAGGGTTGACCTCCGAGATACCGGCCATACTGGCGACGAAGGAGGAGCCGACCGAGCCACGGGAGCCGACGAGGTAGCCGTTTTGCTCCGAGTAATGCACCAGTTTCTGCGCGATCATATACATAATCGAGAAGCCGTTGCTGATGATGGAGTTGAGTTCCTTTTCCAGACGGGCACGGACGATCTCGGGCAGCGGGTCGCCATAGATGGACTTGGCGCGTTCCCACGTGATGCGCTGCAGATCCTCGTCCGAGCCTTCGATATGGGGCGGAAACGAGCCGTCCGGAATGGGATCCATCCGGTCGATCATATCCGCGAGCTTGTTCGGATTGGTGACCACGATCTCGTACGCCTTGTCGGCCGGAAGGTAGTCGAATTCGCGCAGCATCTCATCGGTGGTGCGGAAATACAGCGGCGCTTGGTTCTCCGCATCGGGGAACGGACTGCCCGGCTGTCCCATCTGCATCACCTTACGGTACTCGGCGTCCTCGGGATCAAGGAAATGGACGTCACCGGTCGCCACGACCGGAATACCCAGCTTTTCGCCGAGGCGGAGGATCGTTTTATTGAAATTCTGCAGCTGCTCGACGCTCTGCACCATCGGTCCTTCTTTAACCGAGCCGTCGGAGGCGAGCTTCGGGCGCATCATAAAGCTGTTGTTGCCGATCGGCTGAACCTCCAGAAAATCGTAGAAAGACGCGATCTCGCACAGTTTCCCCCACGGCTCGTTGCGGACGATCGCCTGGAACAGCTCGCCTGCCTCGCATGCCGAGCCGATGAGCAGACCCTCGCGGTTTTCCAGCAGCTTGGACTTGGTGATACGGGGGCGTTTGTTCAGTTTACCGCCAAAGCACTCAAAGTTCGACCAGCTGACCAGCTGATACAGGCGTTTGAGACCCTGGTGGTTTTTCGCAAAAATAATGAGGTGGTGCGGCATGGCCTGCTTCGGGTTGATGCCGCCGCATTTGCTGTTGATCTCCTGCAGGTGGGTGATACCGCGCAGGTTCTGCATATCCTCCACCGCGTGCTTCATAATACCGGCCAGCACGCGAGCATCGTCGCAGGCGCGGTGGTGGTTGAACGGCGGCAGCTGCAGATATTCCGCAACCGTATCCAGCTTGTGGTTCTTGAGGTCGGGATACAGCGAGCGGCAGATGACCACCGTGTCGATGGAGGTAAACGGATACGGCATCGCCGAGCGGCGCGCCGCTTCGCGGATAAAGCCGGTGTCAAACGGAGCGTTGTGCGCCACCAGCAGCTTGCAATCGCCGCAGAACGCGTAAAACGCCTCCAGCGCTTCCTTTTCGGACGGAGCGTCCGCCACCATGGCATCGGTGATACCGGTCAGCTCCACGATCTTGGCAGGAATCGGCTTTTCGGGATTGACGAAGGTATTGAATTCCTCCACCGCTTCGCCGCCCACAAATCGCACCGCGCCGATCTCGGTGATCCGCTCGGTGAGGTTGGACAGGCCGGTGGTTTCGATATCGAACACGATCATTTCGTCGGTGACGGAGTTGTTCGCCTCACCGTCCACCGCCTTGACGAAATCGTTGACGTAGTACGCCTCCATACCGTAGATCGGCTTGATCTTCAGCTTGGATTTTTTGATCGCCTTCATCACGTCGGGGAAGGCCTGCACCACGCCGTGATCGGTGATGGCGACCGCCTTGTGTCCCCATTTCTCGGCGCGTTTGATGTAATCCACCGTATCCATCACCGAGTCCTTGGCAGACATCTTGGTGTGAGCGTGCAATTCCACACGCTTGACACGGGCGGTATCCTGCTTTTCGTATTTGGTCAGCACCGAGATGGCCTGCGGACGCATCACGTTGCCCTTGACGTATTCGTCGTAGTAATATTTACCGCTGACCAGCAGGCAGCTGCCGGCTTTCAGCTGACGCAGCATTTCGAGTTTTTCCTCGTCGCGTTTGGTATCCAGCCACGCCGAGACCTGCAGCGAGTCGGTACGGTCGGTCAGGTACAGCACCAAGCGCACCTTATCGCCGTTGCGGTTGGGGCGTTCCTCCACGAAGAACAGTTCGCCCCAGACGGTGTGGATGCCGTTGTCCGCCTCCAGCGTATTCATCGCCACGGGGCGTTCCTTGATATTGCCAAACAGCGGTTTTGCGGAGTGGAGGTAGACGGGGAGTCCGTCAGACGGCGGCACCGAGGTGTCGATGCCGTCCGCTTCGGGACGCACCGCCGCGGTTGCCTGCGTCTTGACCTCTTCTGTGTGCGCTTTGGCCGCCGCTTCGGCCGCCGCACGCATCTCGGCGCGCTCCGCTTCCTCGCGACGGCGCACCTCGTCCATAGCGGCACGCATACGCGCCTTGCTCTTCTTCTCGTCGGCGCTGTTTTCCAGCTTCACGGTCAGCGACAGACCGAACTGCTGCTCGATCAGCTCCTTCAGCCAATCGGCGGCGCCCATTTCGGTCGCCATTTCCGCCGAGCCGTACACCGTCGCGGTCAGTTTGCCGTCGGTCAGCTCATAGCTCGCATCGTCAAACGCGCCGTTGACGGCAGGATGCACCGCCTTGATCTGCTCAATGAGGGTCGGAATAACCGACGGCGTCAGCAGCGACGGGTCGTAGTGCGGCGTAAAGCTGACGCGTGACAGACCGAGGGTCACGCACAGGTGGGAGGCTACCGCCTGCAGGCGTTCGGGGGACTGCACCTCATCGAATTTTGCTTCGATCGCCATGGTGCGCTCCGCCGCCTGCACGCCGGTCTTCAGCACGATGCCGTTGGCCAACGGGTACAGCAGCTCCTCCGGGAGGTACTGGCCGAATACTTGTTGTATGGTAAAGGCGTTCATTTCGTTCATCCTAACTTACAGTTTTTCAATTTCTTCCATCAGCGCATCAACCGCCTCGCACTCGTCCACCGTCCGCAGGGTCTCCCCCTTGCGGAAAATGACCGCCTTGCCCTTGCCGCCGGCCAGACCGATGTCCGCCTCGCGTGCTTCGCCGGGGCCGTTGACGATGCAGCCCATCACCGCGACGGTGATGTCCTTTTTCACCGCACGCAGGCGTTCCTCCACCTCCGACGCAATGCCGATGAGGTCGATGGCGGTACGGCCGCAGGTGGGACACGCCACCAGATTGGCGCCGCCCTTACGCAGACCGATGGAGCGCAACAGGTCGATGCCGGCCTTGACCTCCTCCACGGGAGAGGCGGTCAGCGAGATGCGGATAGTGTCACCGATGCCGTCAAGCAGCAGCGAGCCGATGCCGGCCGCCGATTTGAGCAAGCCCATTCGCGGAGTGCCGGCCTCGGTCACACCAAGGTGCAGCGGATAGTCGCACGCCGCGGCGGTCAGCTGATACGCGCGGCGCATGGTCTGCACGTCGGAGGATTTAATCGACAGGACGATATCGTTAAAATCGTATTTTTCCAACAGCGACGCGTGGTACAGCGCGCTGTCCCGCATGGCCTCGGCGGTCGGGTGACCGTATTTTTCCAGGAATTGTTTTTCCAGCGAGCCGGAGTTGACACCGATGCGGATCGGAATACGCTTTTCACGGCAGGTATCCGCCACCGCCTTGACGTGGCTCTCGTCCCCGATGTTACCGGGATTGATGCGGATCTTATCCACGCCGACCGCCGCACATTCCAGCGCCAGGCGATAATCGAAATGGATATCCGCAACGATCGGAACGCTCACCGCTTCTTTGAGCGCCGCGACCAGTCGCACCGCCTCTTTATCCGGAACGGCGGTACGGAGGAACTCCACACCGGCCGCCTCCAGTGCCTGCGCCTGGCGGACGTTGCCCTCGATATCCGAGGCAGGCACGTTCAGCATCGATTGCACCGTAACGGGGTGTTCCCCACCGATCGGCACACCGCCGACCCAAACCGTTTTGCTCATTCTGCGTTCCATAATCGTCCGCTCCTTTTCGAAAAAAAGATTAGTAGAAACAGTAACCCATAATAATACTATTATACTATATCATGTCAAAAGATAAAATTCAACGGGTTTTGCGACAAGAACAAAGAAATTTTTGCCGTTTTTCCCGTCACGCTTCAACAGAATTTCCGTCCGCCGTCGCCTATACTGGAGGAGC
>JAFOFS010000337.1 GCA_017387165.1 Clostridia bacterium | reverse complement strand
CGAGCAGCGGATGACCGATCGAGGCGAGGTGGGCGCGGATCTGGTGGGTGCGACCGGTCAGCAGGTGGATCTCCAGCAGAGAGAGTCCGTCGTGCGCTTCCAGCACCTTATAGGCGGTGGCAATGGTACGGGAGGCGTCACCCGTGCGGCGGTCGGAAATGTAGACGCGGTTTTGGTCGCTGTTTTTCTCCAGATAGCCGGTGAGGGTATCCTCGGTCTGCGGCATGGTGCCGTGGACGAGGCAGAGGTAGTATTTTTGAATTTCGCGATTTTTCAGCCGTTCGTTCAAAATGCGGAGAGCGGCGGCGTTTTTGGCCGCAATGACGATGCCCTCGGTATTGCGGTCAATGCGGTTGACCAGCGCCGGAACAAAGCTGTTCTCCTCGTCGGGGCGGTACTCCCCCTTCTCGTACAAATACCGCTGGACGCGGAAAATGAGGGTGTCGCCAAACTCGCGGTCGTCGGGATGCACCAGCAGGCCGACCGGTTTGTTGAGCAGCATCAGGTTGTCGTCCTCGTAAACGATATCCAGTTTACGGGAAGCAGTCAAAAATTCGTAGACGGGCGCGGAAATCTCCAGCGCGTCGTCCGGCAGATACAGCGTGACGGTGTCCCCCTCCGCCACGCGGGTGGAGATCTCACAGCGCTTGCCGTTGAGCTTGATATCCTTTTTCCGAATGGCGCGATACATCAGCGATTGCGGCAGATTGCGGAAAGTCTTGGTCAGGAACTTATCCATTCGCTGTCCGGCGTCGTTTTTCCCGACGGTCACTTGTTTCATCGTCACACCTCCTTTGCAACGAAATACAGTATAACACAAAAACTTTTACAATGCAAATTGCTTTTTATAAAAAGTTGTGCTATACTGTATTAAAATGTTCGGAAAGAGGTGAGAGTCGTGGAGAAAAGTCCGCACAGCGGTCACCGGCAACGGATGAAGGAGGAATTCCTGCAGTACGGCGCCGAGCGCTTCAGCGAGCATCAGCTGGTGGAGCTGCTGCTGTTTTTCGGTATTCCGCAGGGCGATACCAACGTGTTGGCGCATCGGCTGATCGACCGTTTCGGATCGGTACACGGTCTGCTGCAAGCAAAATACGAGCAGCTGATGGCGATCCCCGGCGTCGGGGCGCACACCGCGACCCTCATTCAGCTTTGCGGCGAATTGGTCACACGGCACGGGCTGACCGAGCGTCCGACCGGCACGCTTTTGCAAACCACCGAGGATATCGGTCGTTTCCTGCTTCCGCGTTTCTGGCGATGCGATAAGGAAAAGCTGCTGATGGTATCCCTCAACGACCGCAGCGAGGCGCTCAACGTGACCGAGATCTCCACGGGAACGCCCAACGCCACCGCCATCAACATCAAATTGATCCTGCGGCAGGCGGTACTGGACGATGCCCGTTCGATCGTGCTGGCGCACAACCATCCGGCAGGTCATCCGCTCCCCTCCCGTGAGGACGTCAATTCCACCATTTTGGTGAGAAAAGAGCTGAAAGCCGTTGACGTGCGTCTGCGCGACCACATCATCGTGTCGGATACCGATTACATTTCCATGCGCGAAACCGCTTCTCTGGCCATGATTTTTGAATAACCGAAACGCGTCCCTTGTTCGGCAAAACAAGGGACGCGTTTTTTCGATACTTCAAAGTGGAGCGATGCAGCTGTCGCGGATCAAAATTTGCGTGTCTGCGGGAGAGGTTATAAAAAAGTCTTTACTCTTTTATTTACATATAAATTCATTTATGTTATAATACTATATCTACCTATCATAAGAAAGCGTAAAACGCAAGCCTCCCTTTACAGGGGAGCCTATCAAAGAAAGGAGTGAGAAGATGGCGGATAAGTTTATTTTACATTCTCCCTATCAGCCGACGGGTGATCAGCCGGAGGCGATCGAGAAGCTGACCGCAGGCATCCAAAACGGCTTGAAAGAGCAGGTTTTGCTTGGTGTTACCGGTTCGGGTAAGACCTTTACGATGGCGAACATTATTGCGAATACGAACCGTCCGACCCTCGTTCTCGCTCACAACAAAACCCTCGCCGCGCAGCTTTGCTCGGAGTTTCGCGAGTTCTTCCCCGAAAACGCGGTGGAGTATTTTGTATCCTATTACGACTATTATCAGCCGGAGGCGTACGTCCCGACCACCGATACCTATATCGAGAAGGACTCCGCCATCAACGACGAGATCGACCGTCTGCGGCATTCCGCCACCTCCGCTTTGTCCGAGCGGCGGGACGTCATCATCGTCGCGAGTGTTTCCTGCATCTACAACCTCGGTGACCCGATCGATTACCGCAATATGATCCTGTCGCTGCGTCCCGGGATGGAAAAATCCCGTGAAGCGGTGATGGAAAAGCTGGTGCAGCTGCAGTACGAGCGAAACGACGTCAGTTTCACCCGCAACAAGTTCCGCGTCCGCGGTGACGTGATGGAGATCTACCCGTCCTACACCCACGACGTGGCGTTTCGCGTGGAGTTTTTCGGTGATGAGATCGAGCGCATCAGCGAGATCAACCCGCTCACCGGCGAGGTCAAGACGGTCATCAATCACGTGGCCATCTACCCTGCCTCCCACTACATCATCCCACCCGAAAAAATGGCCGGAGCGGTGGAGAACATCCGCCAAGAGCTGGCCGAGCGTATCCGCTATTTCACCGCGGAAGGGAAGCTGTTGGAGGCGCAACGCATCGAACAGCGTACGCGATACGATATGGAAATGCTGACCGAGATCGGCATGTGCAAGGGCATCGAGAATTACTCCTCGGTGCTGTCGGGTCGCCAGGCAGGCGAGCCGCCGTTTACGCTGCTGGATTATTTCCCCGACGATTTCCTGCTGATGGTGGACGAATCGCACATCACCCTGCCGCAGGTACGCGGTATGCACAACGGCGACCGTGGGCGCAAGCAGAGTCTGGTGGATTTCGGTTTCCGTCTGCCCAGCGCCTACGACAACCGTCCGCTGACCTTTGAGGAATTTTATTCCCACATCAATCAGGTGCTGTTTGTCAGCGCCACCCCCGGCCCGTTTGAACGGGAGATCAGCCAGCAGACGGTGGAGCAGGTCATCCGACCGACCGGTCTGCCGGATCCTGAGATCACGGTCAAGCCGATCGAGGGGCAGATCGACGATCTGATGGAGGAAATTCGCAAGCGCGTGGCGGTGAACGAGCGTGTGCTGGTCACCACCCTCACCAAGAAAATGGCGGAGGATCTGACCGATTTTCTTGCCGACGCCGGTATCCGTGTGCGGTATATGCACCACGACGTCAGCACGATGGATCGTATGGAGATCATCCGTGATCTGCGACTGGGCGAGTTTGACGTGCTGGTCGGCATCAATCTGCTGCGTGAGGGTCTTGACCTCCCCGAAGTGTCGCTGGTCGCCATATTGGACGCCGACAAGGAGGGCTTCCTCCGCAGTACCTCGGCGCTCATCCAGACCATCGGCCGTGCGGCGCGTAACGCGCACGGCGAGGTCATTATGTACGCCGATTGCGTCACCCCGTCGATGGAGGTCGCCATTCGCGAAACCGAGCGACGCCGCGGCATTCAGCAGGCGTACAACGAGGCACACGGCATCGTCCCCACCACCGTCATCAAGGACGTGCGGGATATCATTGAAATTTCGGGCACGTCCAAGGAAAACAAGAAGGTCACCAAAAAGCAGTTTGACCGCATGACCAAGTCGGAGCGGTTGCAGCTGATTGCTGAGCTGACCAAGGAAATGAAAAACGCGGCAAAGCTGCTGGAATTTGAGCACGCCGCTTATCTGCGCGATCGTATCAAGCAGTTACAGGAGTAAGTTATGGCCAAAAAGATCGTGATCCGCGGTGCGCGGATGCATAATTTGAAAAACGTCGATCTGGAGCTTCCCCGTGATCAGTTGATCGTCTTTACCGGTCTGTCGGGTTCGGGTAAATCCTCACTCGCGTTCGACACCATCTACGCCGAGGGACAACGGCGGTATGTGGAGAGTCTGTCCTCCTACGCCCGTATGTTCCTCGGACAGATGGACAAGCCGGACGTCGATCTCATCGAAGGACTCTCCCCTGCCATCTCCATCGACCAAAAAACCACCTCGCAAAATCCGCGTTCCACCGTCGGTACGGTGACCGAGATCTACGACTATCTGCGTCTGTTGTACGCCCGTATCGGCGTGCCGCATTGCCCCGTCTGCGGCAAGGAGATCAAGCAACAAACCGCCGACGAGATCGTTGACCGCATCCTGCAGTTGCCCGAAGGCAGCCGCATTCAGCTGCTCTCCCCTCTGGCTCGTGGGCGCAAGGGTGAGTTTGTCAAGGAACTGGACAACGCACGCAAGGAGGGCTACGTCCGCGTCCGCATTGACGGCGAGCTGCGGGAGCTTTCGGAAGAAATCAAGCTGGAAAAGAACAAAAAGCACACGGTGGAGATCGTGGTTGACCGTCTGATCATCAAGGACGGCATCCGCCGGCGGCTGGCCGATTCGGTGGAAACGGCAACCGCACTTTCGGGTGGGTTGTTGTCGGTGGACGTGGTTGGAGGAGAAGAACTGACCTTCTCGCAAAACTACGCCTGTCCCGAGCATGGGGCGACCATCGACGAACTCAGCCCCCGTATGTTCTCCTTCAACAATCCGTTCGGCGCCTGTCCGAAATGCACCGGCCTCGGCGTATTCAAGTCGCTGGATCCCGAGCTGATTTTCAAAGACAAAAATCTCTCCATCCGCGAGGGCGGTATCCGCTCCAACGGCTGGGATTATCTTGGCGCCGGTTCCATCGCGCAGATGCATTTCAATGCCGTGGCGGAGTACGTCGGATTCTCGCTGGACACCCCCATCAAGGACCTGTCGGACGAAGCGATCGACACCCTGCTGTACGGCACGGGCGACGTCAAGATCCGTATGAAGCACCACAAGGGATACGGCGAATATATGGCGCCGTTTGAAGGGATCGCCAACAATTTGGAGCGCCGTTACAAGGAAACCAACAGCAACTGGATGCGTGAGGAACTGGACACCTATATGCGCGAAATTCCCTGTCCCGAGTGCCACGGCACCCGTCTGAAGCCGGAGGTGCTGGCGGTGACGGTCGGTGGACTCAACATCGAGCAGCTGACCCACAAATCCATCACCGAAACGCTGGAGTTTTTCGATGGCTTTGAGCCGACCATGAGCGAACGCGAGCATCTCATCGGTGACCGCGTCATCAAGGAAATCCGCGCCCGTCTGGGCTTCCTCAACAGCGTCGGTCTGGAATACCTGACCCTCTCCCGCGCAGCGGGGACGCTGTCCGGCGGCGAGAGTCAGCGCATCCGTCTTGCCACACAGATCGGGTCGTATCTGACCGGCGTGCTGTATATTCTCGACGAGCCGAGTATCGGTCTGCACCAGCGCGACAACGACAAGCTGTTGGAAACGCTGAAGCAGCTGCGTGATCTCGGCAACACCCTGATCGTCGTCGAGCACGACGAGGACACCATGCGCGCCGCCGATTGGCTGGTGGATGTCGGTCCCGGCGCCGGTGTACACGGCGGTGAGATCGTCTATTCGGGGCCGGTCAAGGGCATCGAAAAATGCAAGGAATCGATCACCGGTCTGTATCTGTCCGGCAAAAAGCGCATTCCGCTGCCGACGGCGCGGCGCGCAGGCAACGGTCATTGGCTGACCGTTCACGGAGCGGCGGAAAACAATCTCCGCGGCATTGATGCGTCCTTTAAACTGGGAGCCTTCAACGCGGTGACCGGCGTTTCCGGCTCGGGCAAGTCCTCGTTGATCAACGAAATTCTCTATAAATCGTTGGCCGCCAAGCTCAACCGCGCCCGTACCTTCCCCGGCAAGCACGAGCGGATCGACGGCATCGAGTTTCTGGACAAGGTCATCGACATCGATCAATCCCCCATCGGGCGGACGCCCCGTTCCAATCCGGCCACCTACACCGGCGTGTTCAACGACATCCGTGAGTTGTTTGCGCAGACGCAGGATGCGCGTCAGCGTGGCTACAGTGCCGGTCGATTTTCCTTTAACGTGCGCGGCGGACGCTGCGAAGCGTGTCAGGGCGACGGCATCCTCCGCATTGAAATGAACTTCCTGCCGGACGTGTACGTCCCCTGCGAGGTCTGCAAGGGACAGCGGTACAACCGCGAAACGCTGGAGGTACGGTATAAGGGCAAAAACATCTACGACGTGCTGGAAATGACGGTGGAGGAGGCGCTTACCTTCTTCTCCGAGCTTCCCCGTATCAAGCGCAAGCTGCAGACGCTGTACGACGTCGGCTTGAGTTACATCAAGCTCGGTCAGCCTGCCACCACCCTGTCGGGCGGCGAGGCGCAGCGCATCAAGCTGGCAACCGAATTGTCCAAGCGACCGACCGGTAAGACGGTGTATATTCTCGACGAGCCGACCACCGGTCTGCATTCGGACGACGTGCGACAGCTCATTACCGTCCTGCAAACGCTGGTGGACAGCGGCAACACGGTGATCGTGATCGAGCACAATCTGGAGGTCATCAAGACCGCCGATCACATCATTGACCTCGGTCCCGAGGGCGGCAACCGCGGCGGCACGGTGGTGGCGACCGGCACACCCGAGGAGGTGGCGCAGGTGGCAGGCTCGTACACGGGTCAATATCTGCGACCGCTGTTGGAGGGGAGAAAATGAACGAGATCACGATGAAGCCCATCGCCCGTATCCACACCGATTTTCCCGATAAATTCGGCATTCCGCGGCAAAGCGGCTTGGTCGGTGAGCTGCGCGGCACGGTGGTGTTTGAGCCGGAATTTCGCAATCCCGACGCGTTGCGCGGATTGGAGGGATTTTCCCACATCTGGCTGATCTGGCAATTTTCCGAGGCGGTACGGGAGGACTGGTCCCCCACCGTCCGACCGCCGCGGCTGGGCGGCAACACCCGTATGGGGGTGTTTGCAACCCGTTCGCCGTTCCGCCCCAACGCCATCGGGTTATCCTCGGTCAAGCTGGAGGAGATCCGCGAAACCGAAAACGGCGCGGTGCTGGTGGTTTCCGGCGCCGATCTGATGGACGGTACTCCCATCCTCGACGTCAAGCCGTATCTCCCCTTTACCGACAGTCATCCCGACGCGGTCGGCGGCTTTGCCGAGCCGGTACGCGCATACGCGCTGGAGGTCGTTTTTGCCGCACCGCTGCCCGAAACGATGAATGACGAACAGCGGCAGGCGTTACGCGGAGTGCTGGCGCACGATCCGCGTCCGTCCTATCAGAACGACCCGACGCGGATATACGGTTTGTCCTTTGCCGGATACGAGGTGAAATTCTCGGTAGACGGCGACACGCTGACCGTTGTATCCATCGAATAAAGAGAAAGTCCGATGTGTCGATGACACATCGGACTTGTTTTTTTATCAGAACAGACCGCTGATCTTGCCGTTTTCGTCCACGTCGATGTTGACGGCGGCAGGAACTTTTGGGAGACCCGGCATGGTCATAATCGCGCCGGTCAGCGCCACCACGAAGCCGGCGCCTGCCGACAGCTTGACCTGACGCACCGTGATATCGAAATCGGTCGGCGCGCCGAGCTTGGTCTGGTCGTCGGTGAGGCTGTATTGCGTCTTGGCGACGCAAACGGGCAGGTTACCGTAGCCGAGGGCTTCCAGCTGTGCCGCCTGCTTGGCCGCCTCGGCGGTCATCACCACGCGGTTGCCGCCGTACACCTTACGCACGATGGCGTTGAGTTTATCCTCAATGCTACCCTCCAGCTCGTAAGCGTGGCGGAAATCGTTTGGCAGGTCGCACAGGCGGATAACCTCCTCCGCCAGCGCGAGGCCGCCCTCGCCGCCCTTCGCCCAGACCTGCGACAGCACCGATTTCACGCCGCGTGCGGCGCAGGCATCCGCCACCGCCTGCACTTCCTCGGCGCTGTCGGACGGGAATTCGTTGATCGCGACAACGCACGGCAGACCGTAAACCTCCTGCACGTTGCTGACGTGCTTCATCAGGTTGGGCAAGCCTTTCTTGAGCGCCTCGACGTTGGGGGTATTGAGATCCGCCTTGGCAACGCCGCCGTTGTATTTCAGCGCACGGACGGTCGCCACGACAACCACCGCATCCGGCTTCAGACCGGCCATACGGCACTTGATATCCAAAAACTTCTCCGCACCGAGGTCGGCGCCGAAGCCCGCTTCGGTGACGGTATAATCACTCAATTTCAGCGCCATACGGGTGGCGGTGACCGAGTTGCAGCCGTGGGCAATGTTGGCAAACGGACCGCCGTGCACGATGGCCGGGGTATGCTCCAGCGATTGCACCAGATTCGGCTTCAGCGCATCCTTCAGCAGCGCCGCCATCGCGCCGTGCGCTTTCAGCTCGCCTGCGGTCACCGGCTTTTGCTCGTCCGGCTTGCCGTAGGTGTAGCCGATCACGATGCGCGCCAGCCGCTCTTTCAGATCGTTGATGTCACCGGCGAGGCACAGCACCGCCATAATCTCGCTGGCAACGGTGATGTCATAGCCATCCTCACGCGGAACGCCGTTGACGCGACCGCCGAGACCGTCGGTGACGCAGCGCAGCTGGCGGTCGTTCATATCCACGCAGCGTTTCCACGTGATCTTACGGGGATCGATGTTCAGCTCGTTGCCCTGGAAGATGTGGTTGTCGATCATCGCGGCAAGCAGGTTGTTCGCCGCGCCGATGGCGTGGAAATCGCCGGTAAAGTGGAGGTTGATGTCCTCCATCGGCACCACCTGCGCCCAGCCGCCGCCGGCCGCGCCGCCCTTGACACCGAACACAGGGCCGAGCGACGGCTCACGCAGAGCCATCATCGTCTTTTTACCCAAGCGATTCAAGGCATCGGCCAAACCGATGGTCGTGGTGGTCT
>JAFOFS010000336.1 GCA_017387165.1 Clostridia bacterium | reverse complement strand
TCCAGGATCCGTACAGCTCGTTGCCGCCCCGTAGCACGGTCGGCGGTATCCTGTCCGAACCGCTGGAGGTACACGGCATCGTGCCGAAAGCGGAGATAAAGGACTACGTGCTCGACCTGATGGACAAGTGCGGCCTGCGCGACTACTACTACGAGCGTTATCCGCACGAGTTCTCGGGCGGCCAGCGCCAGCGTATCTGCATCGCCCGTGCGCTGTCGGTCAATCCGAAGCTGGTCATCTGTGACGAGCCGGTCTCTGCGCTGGATGTGTCCATTCAGGCGCAGATCATCAACCTGCTGAAAGACCTGCAGCGGAAGATGAACCTGACCTACATCTTCATTTCCCACGACCTGTCGGTGGTGAAGTTCATTTCGGATAAGATCGGCATTATGTACCTGGGCGCGATGGTGGAATTCGGTAACAAGAAAGAAATTTTCGACAATCCGCTCCACCCGTACACCAAGGCGCTGTTCTCCGCGATCCCCTATCCGGATCCCGACGTCAAGATGAACCGCATCGTCTTAAACGGCGATATTCCCTCTCCTGCCAATCCGCCGAAGGGCTGCCGCTTCCATACCCGCTGCCCGCACGCAAAGGAGATCTGCAAGCACGTTGTCCCGACCTACAAGGAGTACGAGGACGGCCACTTTGCAGCCTGCCACCTGCTGGAGGAGGAATAAGTCACCGTGGGGAAGAAAAAGGAAAAGATCACCTATATCGACGACGGTCGCACCATCGCGGATATGTCGGGCGTGCAGAGCGGTATGAGCAAGTACGTCCGCACCGGCAACTCCCACAGCACCTTCCGTGAAAAGTGGGGTACTTTTTGGGGAGCGTTTAAGATGATGCTCCTGCCGCTTGCGATGGTCGGCGGTTGCCTGCTGATCGCCTACCTCATTCTGTTTTTGATTTTGAAATTCGCGTAAAAAAGAAACAGCCGACAGAGCCTGCTCTGTCGGCTGTTTTGTTTTCGAAAATCTACCCCTTATTTGTTGTAGGGGATGACGAACACGCCTTCGCCCGCTTTCAGGTCAAAGGTGTAGCTGCCGTCCTTGAGGGTGAGATTGGTCTCTTTGCCGTTGATCCACGCCACCGCCGCATTGGCGCCGCGGAAGGTGAGGGTCACCGACGAGGTGACGCCCTGGCTCGGCTCGGTGGCGTTGACCGCCATAAAGCCGTTGTAGCCGTTTTTGTCGGTCAGATGACCAACAATGGCGTCCTCGGTTGCCTCGGCATCCAGCAACTCATAGGGGAAGTAATGATCGATCTTCTCCAGCGTGCGGTATTCGTCCCAGCCGCGAATCGCGGTGGTGCCCTGCCACTCGAAGTTCATCAGCACGTGGTCAAACTTTTTGACCTCCTGATTGGCAGCCTTTACGGCGTAGTAGGCGTCGGTCTTGACCGACTCCATCCCGTTGCCGGCCGGATACATCACCATACCGTCGTAGTAGCTCTCGCTCGTGCTCGGATGTCCGTCGTGGCGATGCTGCCAGTAGGTGAAATAGCCGATGGTCTTGGCGCCATAGGCCAGCGCGGAGTACAGCTGATAGCCGACGTCCGCCTTGGTTTTGATGGAACGGGCGTGATTGGTGGTGCCTTGACCGCCAATCTTACCAAAGGCCGCGGATTGCAGGATGACACCCAGCTCCAGATCGTTCTTTTTGGTTTCCTTGGCGGCAATCTCCAGATTCTGGAACCAGGTACTCTTGAGGTAATTGCCGCGGCCCGGATCGTTGTAGAGCGGATAATAGTCGTAGCAGAACCGATCGTCAAACGCGCCGTAATCGCGGATGTAGTCGAGGTAGGCGTCGAGGGAGCCGTTACCGATCATGTGCACACCGTAGATGGGCAGCATCGCGGTCAAGGTGGACAGGCTGCTGTCCTGCTTGTGGATGTAGTCGGAGATCAGCTTGCACATCTGATAGTGCGGATCGCGCGGCTCATCGCGCAGCGTGATACCGACGAAGCTTTCGTATTTGGAAAGGGTGTTGATGATCTCGTTAATGTGGCTTTTTTGGCTGCTGCTGAGGGCCGAACCGCCTTCTCCGATCCAGCCGACGATATGACCGGAATAGGCCAGCACGTCCAGACCGACCTTGTCGGCCGTCTCCATATATTTCTCCAAGACACTACCCTTAAAGGTGGAGGCGGAGTTAAACGGGGCGTCGTATTCGGGATACAGCAGGGTAAAGCCGGCATCCTTGTATTCTTGGAAATCCTTTTCGGTGATAAAGCTGTTCCAGCCGCCGATGGGATCATTGTCGGGAATCTGATTACCCACCTCCCAACGGTAACCGCCGCTGCGGGGACCGGCATAGGCGTAGATGGTCAGCTCTTTGTTGGCAACGTAGGTCGGCTTGCCTTTCGGAGCGGTATAGGCGCCACCCTTGGTGGTCGTGGTGGTCTTTTTGGCGGAGGGCGCGTTCATATCCGGCGCCGTCTGGAATGACTCTATAAACGTAGTCGTCGGCTTTTTGGTGGTTGTGGTGGTGTCCTCCGTGGTGCTGGAGGGAATGTTGCCCGCCGGTTTTTCCGCCGGCTGACAACCGGCAAAGCAACCGAGCAGCAGCACCACCGCCAAGGCGACCGCAATATGTCGTTTCAGCATAATGAATTTCCTTTCTGTAAACAATTTGCAGAAATTTACCTAGTATAAGTTTATCATACCGCCGCGTAGAATGCAACCGAAAAACAGTTGAAAATTCGGCAGAATTGTGGTAAAATTACGAAAACACAAAAAAGGGGATACGACCGTGGAAAATCAGAACTACTGCGTCCGGTGCGGTAAGACCGAGAGCATTGCGGTTTACGTCCCGGAACAACAATGACCGACAGCGAGGCGGAGTAGATGGAACACGCAAAAGAATTGCTCAAGAACGGCGGCTATACCTGCGTGATCTGCGCGCAGAGCGGGACCTTCACCTCGACCGAACGCGGGGTGAAACCGCTGGTGCGCTGGCTGGAGCAGGGAATGGATTTTGCCGGAGCGACCGCCGCCGATAAGGTGGTCGGGAAGGCCACGGCGTTTTTGTACCGCCTGCTGGGGGTGAAGGCGGTGTACGCGACGGTGATCAGCCGTGCGGCGCTGCAGACGCTGACCGGCGGCGGCATCGCGGTCGAGTACGATACCCTCGCGGAGCATATCGTCAACCGGCAAGGGGACGGCATCTGCCCGTTTGAGCAGGCCACCCTTTCGTTGACCGATCCGCAGACGGCGTATGAGGCAATCCGCCGCCGGATGACGGCGATGGGAATTACGCTGGATTGACCCCTTTTTGCCCGTTTATCGAAAAAAGGAATAAAAAGCCGAAATGTTTTTGCAAAAAAGGGGTTGCAACTTTGGGAAAAGTGTGCTATAATACATTTACTCCAAACGGAGCGATATCGCGGAGTGGAGCAGTTGGCAGCTCGTCGGGCTCATAACCCGAAGGTCGTAGGTTCGAGTCCTGCCTCCGCAACCAAAAGAACAAGGCACCCATTCGGGTGCCTTGTTCTTTTTTAGATTGTGCAGGTTTGTTATTCCAACTGCCTGTTCGGGTTATGAGCACGACGAGCGAAGCTCGTTGGGTCTTTTCTCCGAGCGCTCGCGGTGCGAGAAGCAGCGAGGAGAAAAGAGGTGCTGCGGTCGAAAAAATCGAGGAGTAGCGCGACTGCACCC
>JAFOFS010000335.1 GCA_017387165.1 Clostridia bacterium | reverse complement strand
TATCGCATTGCGAAAGCAATATATCGCACCGCCGGCAGGCGGTATATCATTCATCGCCAAAGGCGATGACCTTATCCCTTGGCGGCGTACCAGGTGGTGCCGACGTGGGCGTCCACCGACAGCGCCACCTGCATCGTGGCGGCGGCTGCCATTTCTTCCTCTACCAAGCGGCGCACCTGCTCGGCCTCTGCGAGCGGTGCCTCGACGATAAGCTCGTCGTGCACCTGCAAGATCAGTCGCGCCTGCAGACCCTCCGCCTTCAGGCGGTCGGACACGCGGATCATCGCGATCTTGATGATGTCGGCGGCGGTGCCTTGGATCGGCATATTCCGCGCCACCCGTTCGCCAAACGCACGCGTCATCGCGTTGGAGCCGCGCAGCTCGGGCAGCGGACGGCGGCGTCCTGCCATGGTGATCGCGTAGCCGGTCTTCTTCGCCTGTTCGATGAGGTCGTCCATAAAGCGAGCAATGCCGCTGTAGGTCGCCAAATAGCTCTCGATATACTGCTTGGCCTCGCCGTAGCTGACCCCGAGGTCCTCGGACAGCGAATGGGCGCCGATGCCGTACACGATGCCGAAATTGACCGCTTTCGCGCGGGAGCGGAGCAGCGAGGTCACCTCGTCCTCCGGCACACCGAACACCTGCGAGGCGGTGACACGGTGAACGTCGGTGCCGCTGTTAAACGCGGCGATCATATTCTCGTCGTTCGCCATATGCGCCAGCACACGCAGCTCGATCTGCGAGTAGTCGGCGTCCACCAGCGTCCAACCGTCCGCCGCGCAGAAGAAGCGGCGCATCTCCCGTCCGCGTTCCGAGCGAACGGGAATGTTTTGCAGATTCGGCTCGGAGGAGGAAATGCGACCGGTACGGGTTTCGGTCTGGTTAAAGGTCGAGTGGATGCGTCCGTCCGCTTCGATCTGCTTGACCAGACCGTCGCAGTAGGTGGACTTCAGTTTGGCGAGACTGCGGTATTGCAGCAATTTATCCACGACGGGGTGGTCGTGGCGCAATTTTTCCAGTACGTCGGCGTTGGTGGACCAGCCGGTCTTGGTTTTTTTGCCGTGCGGCAGTTCCAGATCCTCAAACAGCGCCTTGCCGAGCTGTTTCGGAGAATTTAAGTTGAATTCGTAGCCGACCAGCTCGTACACCTCGGCGGTGAGGGTTTCCACCTCGTCGTTCAGCTGTTCACCGAACGCGCGGATGCCGTCGCCGTCCGCGATAAAGCCGCGATGCTCCATCTCGGCCAGCACCAAGGCCAGCGGCAGCTCCACCGTTTCCAACAGCGGCAGCATACCGTCGGCGGTCAGCTGCTTCTGCAGCGCGTCGCACAGCGACGGGAACGCCGCAATCTGCTGCTCCGGCGTTTCGGCGGACACGCCCTGCTCCACCAGCAGGCGGTCGAGCGGATAGCCGCTCGAAAGCGGATTGAGCAGATAGGCGGCAAGCGCCGTGTCAAAGGTCGCCCGCGTGGGGGTCGTTCCCTCCTCCAGCAGCCAGCGATACAGCGTTTTGCTGTCGTGGGTGCGAACGGGGACGGTTGCCAGCCATTCCGCCAGGCGGCGGTCGGCAGGCAGCTTCACGCATTTTCCGTCCAGCGCAAACCACAGGGCGGTGAGCTTGCCGTCGGTCAGTTCGGGCAAGAGGTCGGCGGTCGTTCGGGCGGTCACCTCATCGAAGCATTCCGCGCCGCCGATCGTCGTTTCGGTCAGTTCCATCAGCGAGAGCTGCTCGGTCGGCGCGGCGGCTGCCGGCATATCCAGCTCCCATTCTTTGATCATCTTGAAAAATTCCAGATCAGCCAGCGCCAGCGCCAACGCCTCGCGGTCAACGGGGAGCAGCGCGTACTTGGTCGGCTCGGCATCAATGGGCGCCTCACGGCAGATGGTGCCGAGTTCGCGGGAAAGCAGCGCCGAGTCCTTGCCCTCGGTCAGCTTCTTGCGGAGTCCGGCGGTCAGCGACGGATCGTCCGCGTGCGCCAGCACGGTATCGAGGTCACCGAACTGCGCCAGCAGCGACAGCGCGGTCTTTTCTCCGATGCCGGGGACGCCGGGGATGTGGTCGCTGGAGTCGCCCATCAGCGCCTTGAGATCGATCATACCGGACGGAGTAAGGCCGTATTTTTCCTCCAGTGCCAGCGGCGTGATCCATTCGGTTTCCGACTTGCCCATACGGGTGGCGGAAAGCAGCACGGTGGTCTTCTCGCTGACCAGCTGGAACGCGTCGCGGTCGCCGGTGGCGATATACACGACGTGTCCTGCCTGCTCGGCGGCCAACGAGAGGGTACCGAGCAGATCGTCGGCTTCGTATCCCGCGCATTCCAGCACGTGGATACCCATCTTCTGCAGCACCGATTCCGCCACGGGGAACTGCTCCAGCAGCTCCTGCGGCGTGGCGTGGCGACCGGCTTTGTATTCGTCGTACATTTTGTGGCGGAAGGTCGGGGCGTGGACGTCGAACGCCACCGCAATGCCGTCCGGTTGCACCGTATCCCGCAGATTTTGCAGCGTTTTCAAAAAACCGAACACCGCATTGGTAAAGCGACCATCACGAGTGGTCAACACCTTGATACCGTAAAACGCGCGGTTTAAAAGGCTCTTGCCATCCACGAACAAAAATCTCATTCGGCTTTGCCCTCGCTTTCCTTGGCGGCTTTTTTGGCCTCTTTCTTGGCGATCTTGGCCGCTTCCTTTTCGCTTTCCTTATTCGGCATCAACGAGCGCATCAGCATCCCTGCCGCCAGGTGCTTGGCATTCGCCTCCAGCGCCAGCGACATCGCCAGCTCCGCCTTGGCCTGCGGATCCTCCCCTGCCTCACGGATGCGATCGACGGCATCTGCCAGCGCCGCTTGCTTCTGTCGGATGAAATCGTCGTACAGCGCAGACGGTTCTTCAGGGGACAGCATTTCCAGCAGACGGGCGATCTGCGGCAGCGGCAGCTGCGATTTCAGCATACAGATGATGTACAGATACGCCAGATGCTCGCGACCGTATTTTTTCTTCTCGGGACGCGGCAGCACCCCGTCCTTCACGTAGTTGTTGATCATACTGGAGGTAACGGGGTTGTCGCCGTCCTCCGATGCCACCGCCAGTTCCTTTTCCAGCAGGGTCAGCACCTGATCCATATACAGCTTCAACTCGGGCAAACGATCCCAGACGATCGCCTCGTCGGCGGTCGCCGTTTCACACCACGTTTCCAAAACGGGTTGTTCCGTTTTTTTGTCGCTCATATCCGATATCCTCCTCGGCTTTATCTGTTTCTACTATACCACAACCGCCGTTTGTTTGCAACAGGGATTTACTTTTTCGGAAAATATGCTATAATGAACGTGAATCTGATAAAAGGAGTTTTTTCCTATGCGACCCAGACACAAAAAACATCTCACCGAACGGTTGGACGCCGTCCGTGAAAACATCATCAACATCCCGAACGACGGACGCGATTACCGCGAGGTCATCCGGGAACGGGAGTGGATCGATACCGCCGCGTATTTCGGCAACGACAACCCCGTGCATCTGGAGATCGGCTGCGGTATGGGCACCTTCATCGCGACGCTGGCGGCCCGCAATCCGCACATCAACTACGTCGCGGTTGAGGTGGTGGCGGACGTGATCGTGGTCGCCGCCGAAAAGGTGCGGGAGGCCGGTCTTACCAACGTGCTGTTCGTACGGGTGGACGCCATCTATCTGCCGAAGTATCTCGCCCCGAAATCGGTGGAGCGGTTGTATCTCAATTTCTCCTGCCCGTATCCGAAAAATTCCTACAAAGCCCACCGTCTTACTCACCGCAAGTTCCTTGCGCTGTACGAGGGACTGCTGACCGACGGCGGCGCGCTGGTGCAGAAGACGGACAACCGTCGTTTCTTCGAATTTTCGCTGCTGGAATTCTCTGCCGCCCGCTGGACGCTTACGGACGTGTGCTGCGATCTGCACGCCGAGCCGGAGCGGTATCCCGATAACATCATCACCGAGTACGAAAACCGTTTCTTGAAGTTGGGACAACCCATCTATTGCCTGACGGCGCTGCCGCCGCAGAACTAAAAGGAGAACGGAAGATGGAAAAATATGCATGGAAAGCAACCGTAAAAGAGGGTTGTCTGGAAGAATACAAGCGGCGGCACGACGCACTGCCCGAGGATATGAAAGCCTTACTGCGCGAGGCGGGCATCTGCAACTACACCATCTGGAACGTCGGGAACGAGTTGTTCGGCTACTACGAATGCAAAAACGGCATTCAGTTTGCCGCCGACGTGCAAAGCGGCAGCCCCGTCGTTGCGCGGTGGGATGCGTATATGTCGGATATTTTGATTATGGACAAGGATCCGCAGACCGGCGCCCAACCCCTACTCAAACAGGTGTTTTCGTTCGAGGGATAAAAAGAGGCAAACTATGCACGCTCTGCCAAAACGCAAACCAATCCGCGTTGAAAATTACGATTATTCCACACAGGGTGCATATTTCATTACGGTCTGTACCGCAAATCGTGAAAAAATCTTCTGGTCTGACCGTAGGGGCGAACTGTGTTCGCCCGCCGATAACACCAACACGGGCGATCAAAGATCGCCCCTACGAGTAGAATTGTCAAATCTCGGTAATATTGTTGATGCCGAGATTCAGAAGCTAAATACCCTATACGACGCTGTGCGTGTGGATAAATACTGTATTATGCCGGATCACATTCATTTTATCCTTTCCGTTGATACCGATGAGAACGGGCGAACACAGTTCGCCCCTACGATTTCAAGGGTAATGAAGCAATTCAAAGGATCGATTACGAAACAAGTTGGCAGGCCCATTTGGCAGAAATCCTTTTATGATCACGGAATCCAGAATCAGCAGGATTATGACGAAATATGGGCATATATCGAGAACAATCCTCTCAAATATAATATGCATTAAAACGGACACCGTAACGGTGTCCGTTTTTCGGGCGAACACAGTTCGCCCCTACAGTATTGTTTGATAAATTTCGTAGGGGCGTTCTGTGAACGCCCGTTAAAACAATGTTGTTATCCAATAAATCACGCCATAAACTACGGATGCTGATACACCATACACGATCACATGGCCTGCAATCGTAAACATCTTCGCGCCGACGCCCAGGATGAAGCCTTCTGCTTGTGTCAACTTAGGACCCATTACTTCGTGTTCTATTAGGACCCAATTTTCAAAAATATATACATTAAAACAGCGGTGTGGTATAATGAAATAAAGTGAGGTGTAGTATAAATGGAAGAAATATTGGAACTTATTCTTTCAATACTGTTTATGCCATTTGAATCCAAGTATGAGAATCTACTGCACCGAATCAATAGCATTCACAATAAAGCCTTGAAAATCTTTTTGAAGTTGCTGCTGATATTGATTCCATTAGCCTTTATATTTGGATTGTGCTGTCTGCTTAGTTACTTATTCAGAGGCTATTGGTTATAGCAAATAAAGCGAGGTGGAACTTATGAAAGAAATCAAAATATCTATTCCCGAATATGACAATGGTGTCGAATGTGTATGGGAAGATAATT
>JAFOFS010000334.1 GCA_017387165.1 Clostridia bacterium | reverse complement strand
CGCGGAACAGCTCTTTTTCACCGAAGCCCATCCGCAGGCGTTCGACGTTCAGCACCTCGTTGCCGCTGGTTTCATCAGCGGTAAAGGAAAAGCGGATGGTCTTTTCCGCCGATTCGGGGGTGACCAGCTGACTGCGCAGGCGTTCCACCTGTTTTTCCTTGCTTTCCGCCTGCTTGATACTTTTTTCCCGATTGAATTGGCGAAAACGGGTAATGGCTTCCTCGATATGCTTGATCTCCGCCATTTGCGACTTGTAGTGATGTTCCAAAATCTCCTGATCTTTTTCGCGGCGGAGGCGGTGGGCGGAGTAGTTGCCGTCCGTCGCGTACAGGCGATTGTTCGCGATCTCGAACGTACGGTTGGTGACGCGGTCGAGGAAATAGCGATCGTGGGAAATGACGATAAACGCGCCGTTGTAGCTGCGGAGATATTCCTCCAGCCATTCGACCGACGGAATATCCAGGTGATTGGTCGGTTCGTCCAGCAGCAGGAGGTTGGTATCGGACAGCAGCAGGCGCGCCATAGCGACTTTGGAGCGTTGACCGCCCGACAGCGTGCCAATCGGACGGGAAAAGGCTTCTTCGTCAAAGCCGAGGCCGAGCAGCGCCGCGCGGGCGCGGCTGCGGAAATAGAGGCCGCCGTCTGCCTCAAAGCGCTCACGCAGGCGGTGTTGTTCCTCCAGTCGCTCGGGCGTTGAACCGTCCAGTTCCAGCTGCAGGTTGAGTTCTTCCAAAGCCGCCTCTTGTCGCAAAAGCGGATCGAACACCGCCAGAGTTTCCTCCCACAACGTGCGATTGGCGTCGCGACCGACGTACTGCTCCATATAGCCGACCCGCGCCTCACGCGAGAAAGCCAACGTGCCCTCGTCGGCCGTCAGTTCGCCGGTCAGAATTTTGAAAAGCGTGGATTTACCGCAACCGTTGGCGCCGATCAAGCCGACCTTGTCGTGCTCGCCGACATCCAGCGCCACGTCGGCAAACAGGCAGCGTTCGCCAAAGTATTTCGCCAGTTTTCCCGTGGACAAAAGCGTCATCCCGTTTGCCTCCTTTCGCGGCAGAAAAATAGCGGAGGCGGTGTGCCTCCGCTTTGAAATCAAAAAGGTGAGTGGATCGATAAGCCGAGTTCTGTCGTTGGACAGTTATCTATCTCGACCGTCTGTTGCCAGACGGCTCCAGCTGCTTTTTGAAACACATCGGGCCAATGTATCGTTTCGGTCAGCATTGCACCGGATAGGGTTTGCAGGGCCACGCTGTCTCCAACGTGCCGGTGAGCTCTTACCTCGCCTTTCCACCCTTACCTGCGAAGCGCAGGCGGTATCTCTCTGTTGCACTTTCCCGTCGGTCACCCGAGGCGGCCGTTAGCCGTTATCCTGCCCTGTGGTGCTCGGACTTTCCTCACGTTCGAACGAACGCGCAACTGTCTGGTCCACTCACGCCAAGTATTGTAACGAAAAAATCAGTCGTTGTCAAGACGCAGTCCCAAAAAACCTGCCGCCGAGCCACGCTGACCGCCGGTGGCACGGTGAGACCACAGCACCTCCGGGTGGCACCGCGTGCACAGGTCGGTGACGGTGATATGCTCCGGAGTCACCCCTGCCGACAGCAAAATGCGGCGGTTGACCTCCCACAAATTCACATGGTATTTCCCGTTGCCGTCATCGGTAAAACAAGCGGCGTCAAACAGCGGCAACTTGCGAAATTCCTCTACCACAGGCGTATCCACCTCGAAGCAGCAGGGACCGATGGACGGGGCGATGCCGACCAGCAGATCCGCCGGATCGGAGCCGAATTCGGCAGTCATCCGCTCCACCATCGCCTTGCCGATGCCGCCAACCGTGCCGCGCCAGCCGGCGTGTGCCATACCGACCGCCTTGCGGACGGGATCCACAAAGAACAGCGGAACGCAATCGGCATAGTGGGTGCAGAGAATGACGTCGGGGTCATCGGTCAGCAGACCGTCCACGTCGGTGTAGCCGCGTTCACGGGTAATGCCGCGACCGCGGTCAGCCGCTGTCACGCGGAGGAGATTGGTGGTGTGGGTTTGTGCCGACAGCACCATATCGCGGTAATCGACACCGAGTGCCTCCCCCATACGGCGGTAGTTCTCGGTGACCTTTTCCGCCTCGTCACCGCGGTTATAACCGAGATTCATCGAAGCGTAGATTCCCTCGCTGACACCGCCGAGACGTGTGGAAAATCCGTGGCGGATAAACGGCAGGGCGTCCATCGACGGAAAGCTGTAATACAGCACGCCGTTTTTCTCATTGGCGTGTAACGATTCGGTATACGGAAGCTGCATCTCATCGGCTCCTTTATCAATGGTTATATATATTATAAAGGAAACAATCGGAAAATACAAGAAAGAAAAAAAGAAAGTCGTACGTTCATAAAACATACGACTTCTATTTTGAAACGTTCAGTTGTACCTTGGCAACGGCCGAGCCCATACTGTAGTAGGTCTCCGGCTGATACGAAAGGATCTTCGCCGTTACCGTTGTCGTTTCGGTCGGTTGCTCGGTCAATCGGATACGGCGGACGTATTCCCCCGCCTTCAACAGACCGGTGCTGCCGAGTTCGCGTCCGTTTTCGTCCAAAAGCAACACGCGAATCCAGACCGCGTTCGTTTCGGGTGCGGTCAACCAGATATCAGCGGAACCATCCGTTACCGCCAAATTTCCGCACATCCCCGCGATAAACGTATCGTTCACCCGCAGTTGCTGATAATTCGCCGTAACGGGTATACCGATTGGTATGCCGGCTTGCGCTTCTTCCTCAAACGGCGGAAGGACAAATTCGGCAGACGGGGCAGGACGGGTTGCCACTACGGCGATCAGCGAAATGACCGCAGCAAGCAGGAGCGCCAATGCCGACAAAAGGGCAATCTGCGCTTTACTCATCTTATCACTCCGTTATATGATATTGCGGACCCCCATATACCGTTATGCCCAAAGGACGGCTATCGCCGACATAACGGTTATATGGGTACGTCCAGCTAAGGGAGGGTTGGCAAGCATGCACCTGCCAACCGTACCCATATAGCCGTTAAAATTACTTGGAGAGGGTCACCACGACGGTCTCCACCACAAACTCGGTGAGCTGGGCGGGGGTGCCGGAAACGGTCACGTCGTAGGAGGCGGACGGAGCGTTATCCACCGCAGTGCCAACCGCCGAAGCCAGTTCGCAGTCGGTGCCGGTGATAGCAGCCGTCACACCCAATTTCTGGGTGGAAACGGTGTCGTCGGCAAACGCAACAGCCACGTCAACGGTCGCGTTGGAGTGGTTGGTCACGGTCACAACGGCGGTGTCGTCTTCCCACGTACCGACGAGGT
>JAFOFS010000333.1 GCA_017387165.1 Clostridia bacterium | reverse complement strand
GAGACAGCGACCGCGCCCGTATTTCGGGTCAGGTCGAGAAGATGCTCGAGGACTGGATCGGTACCACCAGCGGCATTATTCGCAAATACGATTCCTATCGCTTTTTTGCGGTGGTGGAGCAACGCGATTTGCACAAGATGATGGAAGATCGCTTCTCGGTGTTCAACACCGTCCGTACGGTGGAGCACAACGGTATTTCGGGGCTGACCTTGTCCATTGGCGTTGGCTCCGGCGAGACGTTCCATGCCTCCGAGCTTCAAGCGCAGCAGGCAATGGAGATGGCGCTTGGCCGCGGTGGCGATCAGGCGGCGGTTAAAACCGAAAACGGCTACGACTTCTACGGCGGCCGTTCACAAGGTGTGGAACGACGCACGAAGGTGCGTACCCGTGTGATGGCCAAAACCATCCTGGAGCTTCTCGAAAGCAGCGAGAACGTCTTGGTGATGGGACACCGCTTCTCCGATCTGGATTGTCTTGGCTCCGGTGCAGCATTGGCGCACACGCTGCGTTCTCTCGGAAAAGCCTCCGCTATGGTGGTCAATCGCAAGACGACGCTGGCACCGGAATTGCTGGAGGCATACGAGGCACAGGGCCTGAAAGACCTTTTTGTGGACGAAGAAAAGGCGCGTCAATTGCTGGATGAAAAGACGCTCTTGATCGTGACCGATACGCACGCGCCTTCTTTGCTGGAATTTGAATCGATCTACCGCGATGCCAAGAACGTCGTGGTGATCGATCATCATCGCAAGATGGTGAATTTTATCGACAAGGCGGTTATCTTCTATCACGAGCCGTCGGCCAGTTCGGCTTCCGAAATGGTAGCAGAGCTTCTGCCTTACTTAACCAACGGAGCGCCGATTCATAAGTTGGACGCCGAGGCACTGTTGGCCGGCATCATTTTGGATACCAAGGGCTTTATTATGAAAGCGGGTACCCGCACGTTTGAGGCGGCGGCTTACCTCCGCAGTTCCGGTGCCGATACCATTTCCGTCAAGAAGCTCTCGGCAGGCAGTATGGAACTGTATCGGATCAAATCGGATATTATTTCCCAAGCGCAGCCGTTCCGCAATACCATCATTGCAACCGGAACGGGCGCAAGCGGCTCGCTCGTTCGTGTGGCGGCAGCGCAGGCCGCGGATGAGCTCCTTTCGGTGAAAGGAGTCGATGCGTCCTTTACGATGTTTATGGACGGCGGAAACGTCAATATATCCGCGCGTTCGTACGGTCGTTTTAACGTCCAGCTGATTATGGAGGCTCTGGGCGGCGGTGGGCATATGACGATGGCGGCGGCACAGATCGCCGATACGGATATGCCGACCGTAGTGGAACGTTTAAAGAAAGAAATTGATCGGCAGCTTGCCGAAAACAGGGAGGTCTAAACCATGAAAGTAATTTTGAATGCAGACGTCAAGGGTCAGGGAAAGAAAGGCCAGCTTGTCACCGTTTCGGATGGCTATGCGCGCAATTTCCTGTTCCCGAAAAATCTGGCGGTTCCGGCCAACGCTCAGTCGATGAATGAGCTGAAAAACCGCGATCAAGCGGCGAAGTACCATCTCGATATGGAAAAGAAAGCGGCGGAAGAAGCGGCAGCGAAGATCAACGAGAAGACGGTGCAGATCAAGGCACGTGCCGGTCAAAACGGTAAGCTTTTCGGCTCGGTCACCTCGAAAGAGGTTGCCGAAGAACTGAAAAATCAGTTGGGAATCGACGTCGATAAGCGCAAAATCGTGATGGATGATGCGAAGGCTTTTGGCGCTTACCCGGCAGAAGTGAAGTTCACGCAGGGTATCACCGCAAAAATCACGGTGCAGGTTTGCGAATAACGCAGTTGCGTCCGCAAAGGAGAGACGGATTATGGCAGAAAAACGCCACCATATGGATAATCTGAATATGCCGCACAGTTTGGAGGCGGAGCAGGCCGTTTTAGGCTCTGTTCTGATCGATTCGCGCTGTATGGATAACGTTGAGGATGTCCTGCCGCACGAGGAATATTTCTATCTTCCCGAGCACCAGGCGATTTATCGCGTGATGCAGGAAAAACGCGTCGCGAATCAGACCATCGATTTTGTGACCGTGCTGGCCGCCTTGCAGGCAGACGGCTTTTTCTCGGGAGAAGAAGGGAAGAACTATCTCTTCAAATTGGCGCAGATCGTACCCTCGGTCAGCAACGTCGGTCATTATGCGGAGATCGTCCGTGCGAAATACGACGTGCGCCGCCTGATCGAAATGGCGCGTGAAATCACCGACGAGTGCATGGACGGTAACGCCGATCCGTCGGAGCTGATAGACTCGGCTGAGCAGAAGATTTATGGTATCAGCAACAGCCGCGTGCGTGGTCACCTGACGCCGATCGCGCAGACCGTCAAGGCGAATTACAAGCTTCTTGACGAAATGCAGGATCCGGAAAAACGCTCGCGTTACGTTGGTATTCCGACGGGACTCGGTGAGTTGGATCAGGTCATCAGCGGCTTGAACCGTTCCGACTTGATTATCATCGGCGCCCGTCCCGGTATGGGAAAGACCAGCTTTGTATTGACCCTTGCGCGTAACGTCGCGTTACAGGGGCGGACGGTGGCCATCTTCAACTTGGAGATGTCGAAAGAGCAGATGGTCAACCGTTTGCTGTCTTCCGAAGCCATGGTCGCCAGCACGAAGTTGCGTACGGGCGAGTTGAATCCGGATGAATGGGTGCGTATCGGCATGGCCGCTTCGACCCTCTGCAAGACGGATATTTATCTTGACGATACCGCCAGCATTACAGTGCAGGAGATGAAGGCTCGTCTGCGCCGTGTACCCAACCTCGGCGTGGTCTTCGTTGACTACCTGCAGCTGATGCACACGGCCAAGCCGTCCGAAAACCGCGTCAACGAAGTTTCGGAAATTACCCGCGCTTTGAAGATTATGGCTCGTGAATTGGACGTTCCGGTTGTGGTTTGCGCCCAGTTGTCCCGTGAAAAGGATAAGGCGAATCCGACTCGTCCGCTACTTTCCGACCTGCGCGAATCCGGATCCATCGAGCAGGATGCCGACCAGGTGCTGTTTATTTATCGACCGGATTATTACATCAACCAAGCGAAAGACCCGACCGCCGTGGAAGTCGGCGTTGCCGAGATCATCGTTGCCAAAAACCGACACGGCGAGCCTCGCACGGTCAAGACGGCCTGGTCCGCCGGCTTTACCAGCTTCACGTCGTTGGAACAAAACAGACAGGAATACTAAAAGTTTACAATTTCTTCATTGGTGTTTTCTGTGTGTATGTTATAATCAATTCTTGGAAAAATAGAAAGGATGTTACCTGTGAGTTTATCCGAACACATTGCCGAAGTGATTTTTACCGAGGAACAGTTGCAGGAGATCAACAAACGTCTCGGTGCGCAGATCACCAAGGATTATCAAGGAAAAAATCTGTGTGTCGTTGGTGTTCTGAAAGGTTCGTTGATGTTTATGGCGGATCTGATCCGTTATATCGACGTGCCTTGTGAGATCGATTTTCTCTCGGTTTCCAGCTACGGAAACGGCACCACCTCCTCGGGCGAAGTCAAGATCATTAAGGATCTGGACGGTCCGCTGCAGGACAAGGATCTGCTGGTCGTCGAGGATATTTTGGACTCCGGTATCACACTTTCTTTTTTGCTGGAAACGCTTTCGGCGCGTCACCCGAAAAGCATTCGTCTTTGTACTCTGTTGGATAAACCTGCTCGCCGCCGCGTGGCGATCACACCTGACTATGTCGGTGCGGAGGTCGAGGACAAGTTTATTGTCGGCTACGGCTTGGATTTTGCGCAAAAATACCGCAATCTGCCGTATATAGGCGTGCTTCGCCCCGAAATTTACGAAGAAGCCTAACAATTTTTTAGCATGTGAAAGGAGGATCTTTATGGACCCTCAAAATCAACCCCAGCAGGAACGCCGCTTTCGCGGCTGGCTGTTCTTGCTGCTTATCCCAGTGGCCATCTTAGTGTTTATTCTGTTCCTTGGCGGCGGCGATAAGACCAGGGGCATGATCAGGTCATTGGTCAGGCTCTTGGTGATGGTGCTGAAGGCACCGCCGATGATGGTACCGACAGCCAGTGCCATTGCGTTGCCCTTAATGGCAAAATCGGTAAATTCTTTCCACAGGGACTTTGCTTTTTCTTTGCTCATGATGTTCGTTCCTTTCTGTTGTTGGGTTGAAGGGCGGGAGTTTAGGCCCGCCGGTTTTTAACGGATAAGAACTGGCCGGCGGGACCTGAGCCCCGCGTCAGCAGTTTTTGATTACTTCTTTTCGATGATCTCCAGACCGCCCATATACTTGCGCAGGACCTCGGGGATGACCACGGAGCCGTCGGCGCGCTGATTCTGCTCCACCAGAGCGGGGAAGATACGGGAAGTAGCCAGACCGGAACCGTTCAGGGTGTGAACGAAGTCGATCTTGCCGTCGGCACGGCGGTAACGGATGTTGCCGCGGCGAGCCTGGTAATCCCGGGCGTTGGAAACGGAGGAAACTTCCTTGTAGCCGTTCATGGAGGGGATCAGGATCTCAATGTCGTAGGTTCTGGCCATGGAAGCGGAGCAGTCACCTGCGGCCAGCTTCACGGTACGGAAGTGCAGGCCCAGACCGGCGACCAGGTTCTCAGCCTTCTTCACCAGT
>JAFOFS010000332.1 GCA_017387165.1 Clostridia bacterium | reverse complement strand
GACCAAGGCCCCGCCCTACGTCCCGCCGCCAATTCCACACAAACCCCTTGCCGCCCTCTTGGAGAGAGATCGGTACAGCCGGCGGAAAAGGGAACGAAAGACGGGCGAACGCAGTTCGCCCCTACGGCGTCACCGTAGTATTACGCCAACCGCCCCTTGCCTCGCCCCTTGGGGAGAGGTGGCACGCGAAGCGTGACGGAGAGGGGTGTTCATACTCATCGCCTTTGGCGATGAATGATATACCGCCTGTCGGCGGTGCGATATATTGCTCCCGCAATGCGATATATTCGCCTGCCGGCGAATGCGATATACCGCTCCGCGGTGTGAGGACGTAGGGACCGGCGTCCCCGACGGTCCTACAAGCAGATTGCCGCCCCTACAATTTCGCATAAAAAAACACCCCCGTTTCCGACAGGAAACGGGGGTATATTGTTGTTATCGGATTTCGACGCCCAGCTTAAACTTGAGGTTGCCGAGGATCTTGCTGACAAAGCGGTCGATCTGATCGGTAGCGGCGGCATCAAACGCGATGGCGAACGCCATGCTCTTTTTACCCTCGCCGATGTGTTCGCTGCGGTACACGTCAAACAGACGCACGTCGCAGACCGAGGGGCACGCCTTGCGGATTTCCGTTTCGATCTGACCGCAGGTGATGGCCTCGTCCGCAACCAGCGCGAGGTCACGGGAAATGGGCGGTACGGTCGGGATCGGCTGATAGCGGAAGCTGTCCGGCGCGTGCGCCATCAGCGCGGCGTAGTCGATCTCACCGAGGTAGATGGTCTGTCCGGCCTTGTTGTCCTTCGGGAGCTTCAGCTCGGCGCTGACGTCGTTGGCCAGCTTGCCGAAGTAGCCGACGGTGTCTTCACCGCACAGCACGTAGGCGGCGATGCCGGGATGCAGGAACGGCTTATCTTCGCAGCGGCTGACGCTCAGCTTGATGCCGAACGCCTCACCGATGGCCTCGACCGAGCCCTTCATCGCGAAGAAATCCTCGTCCTCGCCAAACGCCGCAAAACCGAGGTGCAGGCGCTCGTCCGGAAGCTCGGTGATCGGCAGCTGCTTCGGCACGTAGGTGTTGGCGAGTTCAAACAGGCGACCGGCATTGTTGCCGCGCTTGATGTTCTCCACCACGACGTTCAAAAGCGACGGGATGAGCAACGGACGCATAATGGTGAGGTTGGAGGTGATGGGGTTGAGCAGGCGGATGACCCGACGCTCCGGCGCGTCGGCCGCAATGTGCAGCGCGTCGAGGTCGGCGTCTGCGTAAAATGCCAGCGTCGAGGCTTCGTAGAAGCCTTCGCCCACCATCGTGCGCTTCATCTTGGCGCGGATCTTCTGCTCGGCGGTCAGACCGCCGCTGGTGGTGGTTGCCGTGGCGAGGAAGGTCGGCTTGATGTGCTCGTAGCCGTACTCGCGGATCACTTCCTCCGCGAGATCCGGCTCACCGATCTCGATGTCCTCACGCCAACGGGGCGCCACGACCGAGAGGGTATCCCCGTCCTGCTCCACCTCAAACTGCAGGCTGCGGAGAATGCGCAGCACGTCGTCGGCAGGGACTTGGATGCCGAGGATGCGGTTGATGCCGTCCAGAGAAGCGGTGAAGCGCTTGCCCTCGCGCGGAGCGCCGGCGCTCACGTCAAATGCACTCGCGGTGATTTCGCCGATCTGCAGTTCCTCGATGAGGTGCAGCGCACGAGCCATACCCAGCTCGGTGGTGTATTCGGCAATGCCCTTCTCGAAGTGCAGCGAGCTGTCGGTGGTCTGACCGAGGCTGCGCGAGGTCTTGCGGATGCTGTCACGGGCGAAGTTGGCCGATTCGAACAGCAGCTGGGTGGTGGAATCCTTGATTTCGCTGTTCAGACCGCCCATCACGCCGGCCAGCGCGACCGGCTTCTCGCCGTCGCAGATGACGAGGTTCTGCTCGGACAGGGTGAATTCCTTTTCGTCCAGCGTGACGATGGTTTCGCCGTTCTTGGCGCGGCGAACGATGATACGGGTGGACTCCAGCTCGTCCATATCAAACGCGTGCATCGGCTGACCGATCTCCAGCATCACGTAGTTGGTGATATCCACCACGTTGCTGATGCTGCGCAGACCGCACAGCGCCAGGCGGCGCTTCAGCCAACGGGGAGAGGCGGCCGGAGTGATGTTGCGGACGTAGTGACCGAGGTAACGCGGACACAGATCCTTCGCCTCAACCTCCACCGACAGGGTCGGGTGAGCGTAAGCAGAGGGGGTGTAGTCGGTCGCCGGCATCTTCAGCGGCTTGCCCAGCACCGCCGCCACCTCACGGGCAATGCCCAGCACCGATTGGCAATCGGGGCGGTTGGCGGTGACCGAAATATCGAAGATGTAGTCGTTCAAGCCGACCACTTCGCAAATATCCTGACCGGCATAGGTGTCCTCGGGCAGGATGAGGATGCCGTTGACCTCGGCGCCGTCGATGTAATCGTCGTTGATGCCCAGTTCAGCGCCCGAGCACAGCATACCGTAGGACATCACGCCCATCAGCGGCTTCGCCTTGATGTGAATGCCGCCGGGCAGGGTGGAGTCGTCCAGCGCGGCCGGAACGTGCGCGCCGACGAAGATGTTGTCGGCGCCGGTGGAAATTTCGATATCCTTGCCGTAGTCGCCGCAATCCAGCTTGCACATGGTCAGGTGGGTGCCTTCCTGCTTCACCGCTTCGGTGATGACGCCGACTACCACACGGTTGACGTCGGCAGACAGGTCGATCAGTTCTTCCACTTCAAAGCCGCAGGAGAACAGACGACCCTCGAGTTCTTCGGCTGTGACGTCGATATCGACGTATTCTTTCAGCCAACTGAAAGGTACTTTCATCGTTTGCTCTCCTCCTTAATCGTTAAACTGCTTCAAGAAGCGGACGTCGTTTTCAAACAGGTAACCCATATTGTTGATGCCGTACTTGAGCATGGTGATACGCTCGATACCGATACCGAACGCAAAGCCGCTGTATTCGTCGGGGTTCACGCCGCAGTTTTCCAGAACGTTGCGGTGGACAACACCGGCGCCCAGCACCTCGATCCAGCCCGTTCCCTTGCACAGCGGACAACCCTTGCCGCCGCACTCGAAGCAGCTGACGTCCACCTCGACGCTCGGCTCGGTAAACGGGAAGAAGCTCGGGCGCAGGCGGGTTTTGACGTCGCCCGAGAAGATCGCTTGCACAAACTTGTCCAGCATACCCTGCAGGTCGCACAGCGTGATGCCCTTATCCACGACCAGACCTTCCATCTGATGGAACATCGGGGAGTGGGTCGCGTCGCTGTCCGAACGGAACACACGACCGGGCACCAGCACCTTGATGGGCGGCTGTTTGCCTTCCATCACGCGGATCTGACCGGGGCTGGTGTGGGTGCGAAGCAGAATATCCTCCGCGACGTAGAACGTATCCTGCATATCGCGGGCGGGGTGATTCTTCGGTACGTTCAGCGAGGTAAAGTTGTGGTAAT
>JAFOFS010000033.1 GCA_017387165.1 Clostridia bacterium | reverse complement strand
GATCCCGTCCGGGTAGGTCGCGTCGGTGTAGACCGTGCCGTCGCCCCGTAGCATCGTCACGACAAGGCCCGTATAGTCGATAGCTTCGTTATCGGCGTAGGCCGTCTGAGTCGGCGGGGTCGTGACCGTGATGTTTTTCGGCACTTCGGTGTACACAAATTCGTCGTTTACGACCGTGACCTTGTAGTACTGTCCGTCCTGCCCGCTGCCGCAGGTCTGGTTTGCCGCGACGTTGACCGTCGCCTTTGATACGCCGTAAGCGCCCGCAGGAGGCGTGTACGTGCCGTTGGCGGTGATTTCCACCTCGGCAAGGATAGTTTCATCTTCGGGGAAAAAGTACACCGTGCCGCCCGTAGGGGCTTTGAGGCGAAGTCTGGACACGTTGGACAGGCTCTGCGCCACTCCGTCCTGCTCAATAATGATATTTTTGCTCATTCGATCACCGCCACATCTGTCTCTTCCGAATCCATCGCCACTCCGGAAACGCTCGTGATAGCGAGAACATCCTGCCGGAAGCCGATCTCGTCGCCACTGTCAACCACGGTATAGCTGTTGAGCGCGACAAGATAATTCACAAGAGCTTCTACGCCTTCGCTCGGCATTGTGCCGACCGTCCGGGCACCAAGCGGTCGAAAGACAAAGCGATTGCCGCCGATGGTTACATCAATGTACGGGTTTTCGATGTCATAATAATACCCGACAGGCAGATAATATTTTTGCTCCCCGAGCTTGAGGTCGCCATACTTGTAAACGATTTTCAGCGGTGCGCCATTCGCCACATCAACGGCGCACAGTTTCATTTTGGCTTTTGCTTGATTGCCGTAGCCGAATGAGCACGAGGAAATGTACCCGGTCGCCAGCGTGTTCTCGTCGGTATAAACGGTGACGCGCTGTCCCGGCCAGTATTCCGCGTTGTCGATCACTTCAAGTTCAACCTCGGCTCGTTTGAAGTAGTAAAGTGCCAGATGCGAGAGGATACGAGATGCGGCGTACTGATCGACAATCGTAACGCCGTCAATCGTGATTTCGTTGTCAGGCACTCCGGCGGGCACGTCCTGATTGACAAGCCGCGCTGTCTGCTTCGTCACGATGTAATAATTCACGCCGTCAGCGGTCACCCACTCGTCAGTTGTTTCCGGCTGCGTAGAAGTGTAGGTAAAGCTGTACTGCGTGACGTTGATCGCCGTCACATAGTCGCGGTAGGTGATCGACGGTTTCCAAAATGTTTTCTCAATCGGGATCAGCGCCGCGTGTTGGCTGAGCGGCAGGATTGTGATAGTGTCCGCATGGTACGACGCTGCATAAGCCGAGCACGCGAGGAGCACCCACAAAAGGCGATCTCGCGCGTTTTGCTCCGGGAAAAAGCCGTACATTGCCTCGTCCAGCACACCGCTGTCGAGTACGTATCCACCGGGGATGCCGTTGAAAATGTCGGAAAGCGCCGTTGACAAGTGGTAAGCCGCGACCATCACGGCGGGCATCTGCTTACGCTCCAGCAGCCGCAGCGCCGATTGCGCCTGTATCCGCACCGTCTGGCGGTCGATCCTCTCGGCGTAAACGATCCAGTATTTAGCCCAGAGCGTGTTGAGATCGTCGCGCAGCTCGGCCCATTGACTCATGGCGATGTCGTCCGTCGTGACGATGTCGGCGCGGAATTCGTTGATGGGGAGAGAATTTCCGAAAACGTCCGTTTCCGGTGCAAAGCTGAGGTTTGTTTTGACCTTCGTATAAGTGGTGCCGTTGATGATGATCTTCATGCTGCACCGCCTCAGTAGTAGATGTCGTCCGCATCCGGCGG
>JAFOFS010000331.1 GCA_017387165.1 Clostridia bacterium | reverse complement strand
TTGTGGAAAACTGCACCGGAAATACCGGCAGCTCTACCGTGCAGCTGAGCGGACAGATCAAGGTCAACACCAGCGGCGTGTTCAACGGCGGCAACGACGCCTATGACTGCGCGACGGCTGACGTTGTCCGCGTGGGCGACAACGCCACCGAATTGCTCAAGGCCGAGTTTGTCGAGGATGAAAAGGCGATCAAGCTCACCGCGAGCGAAGCTCTCAGCTACAGTTTTCGCGGCAACACCTACACCAGAGCCGGTCTGGCCATCCTCAACGGCCAGGGTCAGATCATGACCGTTAACGGCACGACCTACAAGACCCAGAAAGAGGTTGCCGACGGCGGCCTGACCGGTTACACCGAGCTCTTCTACCACGACGGCATGAGTTTTGAGCAGGTGATCTACAACGGCGGCGGCTACAGCGTGAACAAATGCTTCCTCAACGCCACGCAGTTGGCCAAGTACCGTGAACTGGAGGCGCACGCAGCGGCGCTCAATACCGCCGATCCGAGCGGTAACTACCGGCTTTCCTATATCATAGCCGACGTGACGGCTAAGCTCGTGGCCGCACGCGGCGAATCCGACGGTAACCATTTCGTGGATGCCGCCTGGGGCGCAAACAACCATCCCCTCTACGCCAACTATTCCAATCCCGCTCTGGGCATTGCGGACATGGCGGCTGTGCCGATCGTCCCGATCAAATCCGACACCAACAACAACGAGCCGCTGACCCTCAAGGGCGCCTTTATCAACCCCAAGGCAGACAGCGAGGTCGTGCTGACCTTCTCCGAGCCGATCAAATATTTCGGCACGCCGGATATCCGCGTATATCCCGTTGACGCCAACAGCGATAACGCGATCAATCCTGCATGCACCAACGGCACCTATTGGTGGGTCAAGGTCAACGGCTACTACGGCAACTCGACCAATCAGCTGGTCGGCACCCTCAAAGAACCTTCCAACAGCGACAAAAACCAGTCCTATAAAGCAATCGTGAACTTCTGCAACAGCAGCCACGCCGGCAAACCGATCAAGCTGGCCATCTGGGATCAGTCGTGGGTAAAAGTTCCCTCCAACGGTCTGGTCGACACCATTACCAGTGCCGACGGACTCAAGCATCTGCAGGCCAACAAGACGGCCAACTGTGACGTGATGCTCACCTCCATCACGCAGGACACCGTATCGGTTGAGAAGATCCGCGTGCTCAGCGACAAGACCATAGAGGTCACCTGGTCGGAAGGCATCACCGAAGGTATTTACCGCAACGACGCTACCTCCTACAAGGCAATCCGCCTGACTAACGACAAGATGGAAATGCAGAAGGATGCCGCCGGAAACTGGCTGCAATACAGCGGAAGCTGGATGCCGACCGACGATCCGGCCGTGTGGCATCTCAATCTGTCCGGTACAACCGTATCCGCCATCGTCAATATGATCAAGCCGGGCGGTGCCAATGCCGGGCTGAAAATGACCTTTGCCATCGAGCAAAACACAGTGGGCGGCGCACTGACCAATATACTGGAAAACATTACCTCGCTCGACGGCGTACGTCCGGTCAATGCGACCAATGACGGCACCGCCAACTGGAACGACGGTTCCTACACCGTGATTCCTCTGGCTCCGACCCCCCGGGCCGCTCTGGCTGTCAGCGACACGCAGGTGCGTATCTATCTGGCCAACGCCGGCACGCTCGGCACGGGCAACATCACCATCGGTGAGGTCGCCGCAACCGCCGTTACCAAGGTATCGGACACCTGCTATCTGGCCACCTTCCCCACCGGCACGGTGACCGACACCTCGTCGGTTAACGTCCCCGCCGGACTCTTTACCGGCGTGCTGGGTGATGCCAACGATGCCGTTACCCTCGCCTGCTCGCCCTCCTTCGGTGCGATGCAAAATCCCGTAACTTTGGCAAACGGCACCTATTCCTTCATGAACGCCGACACCGGTCGCGAGATCGCGGTGGGCGAAACGACCGAATTTACCCCCAACGCGCTGGGCAACAACGTATAC
>JAFOFS010000330.1 GCA_017387165.1 Clostridia bacterium | reverse complement strand
CGAAAGGAGCGCATACAATTAATACGTTGAAAAACGTTAAGATCGGTAAGACGGCGCGGGTGGTCAAGGTCCACGGAGAGGGACCCGTCCGCCGCCGCATTATGGATATGGGTATCACCAAGGGTGTCGAGATCTACGTGCGCAAGGTGGCGCCGCTCGGTGATCCGTTAGAATTGATGGTGCGTGGATACGAGCTGTCCCTCCGCAAGGAGGACGCCGAACGCATCGAGGTAGAATGAGGCAGATGAGGAGTTAAGATGAGTATCAAGATCGCTCTTGCCGGCAATCCCAATTGCGGCAAAACCACGCTGTATAACATCCTGACCGGCTCCAACCAGTATGTGGGAAACTGGCCGGGTGTAACGGTGGAGAAAAAAGAGGGAAAACTGAAGAAATATAACGACGTGTTTATCACCGACCTTCCGGGTATTTACTCGCTGTCGCCGTATACGCCGGAGGAGGTTGTCGCCCGTAACTATCTGGTTGGCGAGCGTCCCGATGCCATTCTCAATATCGTGGACGGCACCAATCTGGAACGCAACCTCTATCTGACGACCCAGCTGATGGAGTTGGGTATTCCGGTGGTGATCGCCGTCAATATGATGGACGTCGTCCGCAAACGCGGCGATAAGATTGACGTCCCGAAGCTGTCGGCGCATCTCGGCTGTCCGATCGTTGAGATCTCGGCGCTGAAAGGGGACGGCGTGTGGGAGGTGACCGAGGCGGCGGTAGCGGCTGCTAAGGAGGAAGCTCCCGAGCCGCAGCACGATTTTTCGGGTATCGTGGAGCACGCCATCGCGCATATCGAGGAGGCGGTGCTGCACAATCTGCCCGAGGAACAGCAGCGCTGGTATGCGATCAAGATCTTCGAACGCGATAAGCAGGTGATGGAACAGTTTGGTCTCGAATCGGAAATCGTCGCGCATATCGAAAAGGATATTCGGGCGGTGGAAAGTCGACTGGAGGACGATGCGGAATCCATCATCACCAACGAACGCTACGAGTACATCGACCGCATCCTGAAGGATTGCTACAAGCGCGTGCATATCGGTCGCCTGACCGTGTCGGATAAGATCGACAAGATCGCCACCAACCGCGTGTTGGCGCTGCCGGTCTTTGCGCTGGTGATGTGGCTGGTGTACACCTTCTCCATCGGTACGGTGGGGGATTGGACGGTCGGCTTTATGAACGACGGCCTGTTCGGTTCCTTTGCGGAAAACTATGCCGGCACCTTTATGGAAAACTGGAAAAGCGTTCCCGAGTTGCTGGATTTGCTGCTGCTTGGCGCAAACGGCGAACCGCACATCGCCGGCTGGCTGTATTCGCTGATTCAGGAGGGCGTGGTGGCCGGCGTCGGCGCGGTGCTCGGCTTCGTGCCGCAGATGCTGATTCTGTTCCTGCTGCTGTCGCTGCTGGAGGACTGCGGCTATATGTCCCGTGTGGCGTTCATTATGGATCGCCTGTTCCGCAAGTTCGGCCTGTCGGGCAAGAGCTTCATTCCGATGCTGGTGGCGACCGGTTGCGGCGTCCCCGGCATTATGGCCAGCCGCACGATTGAGCAGGAACGCGATCGCCGCATCACGGTGATGACCACCGGCTTTATCCCGTGCGGCGCCAAGATGCCGATCGTGGCGTTTATCGCCGGCGCGTTGTTCGGTGGCTCGGCGTGGGTGGCGACCGCCGCCTACCTGCTGGGTATTTTGGCGGTTATCGTGTCGGGCGTCATTATGAAGAAAACCAAGGCGTTTGCCGGCGATCCCGCTCCGTTTGTGATGGAGCTGCCTGCCTACCATGCGCCCGTTCCCGCCAACGTCCTGCGTGCAACCTGGGATCGTGGATGGGACTTCATCAAGCGTGCCGGTACGGTCATTTTCACCGCCAGCGTCATCATCTGGACGCTCAACTCCCTGTCCTTTGACGGCGGATTCCACTACATCACCGATTCCTTCGGCGGTCGTTCGATTCTGGAGCTGCTCGGCTCGCTGCTTGCCTGGCTGTTTGTGCCGCTTGGCTTCGGTCGCTGGGAAGCGGCGGTTGCGACGGTGCTCGGCCTTGTGGCCAAGGAAGAAGTGGTCGGCGTGTTCGGCACGTTGGGCGGTATGCAGGGCGACCTGCTCGGCGCCGTCGAGGGCGGCAACTCCTCCGCAATGGCGGAGGTCGGCGCTCACTTCTTCAAAAACGGCATCGAGGCGTTTTCTTTCCTGGCGTTCAATCTGCTCTGCGCGCCCTGCTTTGCGGCTATGGGCGCCATCAAGCGCGAAATGAACGACTGGCGCTGGACCGCCTTTACCATCACCTATATGTGCGTGTTCGCCTACTCGGTCTCGCTGTTCATCAATCAGTTCGGCTCGTGGTTCATCGGTGGCGGCAATATCGTCGGCACGGTAATTGCGGCGCTGGTGCTGGCCGTCTGGCTGTATTTCCTCTTCCGCAAGAATCCTTATAAAGGAAAATTATAAGAAAAGGAGGCAATCGTATGGATTGGCCCACCATCATCGTCGCGGCCATCGTTTTCGCACTCTTCTTGTTCGTGATCATCCGCGGCATCCAAAAGAAGAAAAGGGGAGAGGGCGGCTGCTCCTGCGGCTGCTCTGCCTGCGCGATGCGCGACTCCTGCCACGCAGGAAAAAAAGAATCCTAAACCACAAATCCCACCGCTTCAAAACGGTGGGATTTCTTTCTGCGAAAACTTTTTTGTAATTATTTCAAAAAAGGTGTTGACAAACGCAAAAAGATGTGCTATATTGTAATCGTTCCAAACAACAACGCGAAAGGAGAGCCGCGATGAAGGATCTTGAACAGGACATTCGCTCCTGCGGATTGCGTGTCACGAAACAGCGTATCGCTGTGTACGATTGGCTGCGTCGGCATCCCGTGCATCCCACCGCTGACCGGATATGGAGTGCGCTGCTTCCCGATTATCCCGATCTTTCGTTGACCACCGTGTACAACACGGTCAACGTGCTGGCGGCTCACGGTCTGATCCGTACGCTCAACATCCGCTCGGAGGAGCAACGGTTCGACGGCAACCCTGCCGATCACGGCCACTTCTCCTGTCGGGGCTGTGGCGCGGTGCTGGATTTTGATATCGATGTGCCGCGGATCGCTTCCATGCTGCCGCAAGGCTGCACGGCGGAAAAATGCGATGTGTTTGTGACCGGTCTGTGCACCGCTTGCGCAGAATAAAATAATTTTGTAAACCGACGGGGAACACCCGCCAAATTTAAGGAGGAAATGAAAATGAAAAAGTTTGTTTGCACTGTTTGCGGTTATGTTTATGAGGGCGACGAATTGCCCGAGGACTACGAGTGCCCCCTGTGCGGCGTAGGTCCTGACCAGTTTGAAGAAGAATAAATAAAAATAATTATAAATTTCGGAGGATATTTGATTATGAAAAAGTTTGTATGT
>JAFOFS010000329.1 GCA_017387165.1 Clostridia bacterium | reverse complement strand
TGGTGGATATCGGGGAGGAGGACGTCATTCTCGGCATGAGCTTTCCGCGTTATTCCTCCAAGGCGGTCAGTATTCTGGATTTTGCCCGTTCCCGTAAGGCCAAGGTGATCGCCATCACCGACAGCCTGCTGTCTCCGATCGCCGATTACGCCGACCACCTGCTGCTGGCTCACAGCGATCTGGCGACGGTGGTGGATTCACTGGTCGCGCCGCTTTCCATTTTGAACGCGCTGATCGTGGCGGTTTCGCTCAAACGTATGGAGGAAAACCGCGATTCGTTGGAGATGCTGGAAACCATCTGGTCGCGTTACGGCGTGTACCAGGCGCTTCCCGAACCGCCCACCGCCGAACCGTAATTCTTTTTTCGGACGATGAAATTTCATCGTCCGAATTTTTTGTTTGCTCTTGCATTTAAAGGGGAAAAATAGTATAATGCTGTTATAATGGTGGAATATGTGTTTTTCCACGGAAAGGAGACGGCTATGTCTGAACTTCTGATTATCGTCGTCGGTGCCGGCGCCGCCGGTTTGCTGGCGGCTGCGGAAGCCGCGAAAGCAGGCGCCGCCGTCTGCCTCATCGAACGCAATCCCCGTCCTGCGCGTAAGGTGATGATCACCGGCAAGGGGCGGTGTAACGTGACCAACAACACCACTCCCGAGGGGATCATTGCCAATACCCCGACCAACGGCCGGTTTTTGTACAGCGCGATGAACCAATGGACGCCGCAGGACACGATGGATCTGCTGGAGGCGCAGGGAGTGCCGCTGAAGACCGAACGCGGCAACCGCGTGTTTCCGGTGTCGGACAAGGCGGTGGATATCGTGGACGGGCTGGTACGCCATGCGAAAAGCGCCGGCGTCCGCTTTGAGCAGGGACGGGTGGAAGCCCTCTGCATTGAGGACGGCGTCTGCACCGGCGTTCGCCTGCAAGACGGTCGGGTGCTGAATGCCTACGCCGTCATCGTCTGCACCGGCGGCAAATCCTATCCGACCACCGGCTCGACCGGCGACGGCTATGCCTTTGCCGAGCAGGCAGGACACACCATCGTGCCGCCTCGCCCGTCGCTGGTGGCGCTGGAATCGGACGATCCGCTCTGCGCGGCGGCTATGGGCGTTTCGCTCAAAAACTGCGCCCTCCAATGCGTTGACCGCGCCACGGGCAAGACGGTCGCCAAGGATTTCGGAGAGATGATGTTTACGCATTTCGGCGTTTCCGGCCCGATGATCCTGACGATGAGCGCCCACCTCAAGGAAATGGCACGCGGCCGCTACGAGCTGCGGCTGGATATGAAGCCTGCCCTCACCGTCGAACAGCTGGACGCCCGTTTACAACGGGATTTTGCCACCTACAAAAACAGCGACCTCGGCAATGCCTTTACCCACCTGCTGCCGCATTCGCTGGTGCAGCCGTTTTTGCGGAAGGCAGGGATCTCGCCTCGCCTCAAATGCCACACGGTGACGCAGGAGCAACGCAAAAAACTGGTATCGCTGCTCAAATGCCTGCCGATTGCGGTGGCCGGCTTCCGCCCCTTTGAGGAGGCGGTGGTCACTTCGGGCGGCGTCAGCGTCAAGGAAGTGGACGCTCGCACGATGGCGTCGAAAAAATGCGACGGCCTGTACTTCGCCGGCGAGGTGCTGGACGTGGATGCCTATACCGGCGGCTTCAATTTACAGATCGCTTTTGCAACCGGCGTAGCGGCAGGTCGCGGCGTGATGGGAGGATAAAACGATGGAAAACAAGTGGATAGCGATTGCGATCGACGGCCCCTCCGGTGCAGGTAAGAGCACCATCGCCAAACTGCTGGCGAAGGAATTGGCCTACGTTTACGTCGATACCGGCGCGATGTACCGCACGGTCGGCTATGCGGCGCTTTCGGCGGGAATTGACCCGACCGATGCCGAGTCGGTGGTGGCGATGCTGCCCTCCATCCGCGTCGATCTCGCCTACGATAACGGCGTGCAGAAGGTGCTGCTTAATGGCGACGACGTCAGCGACCGTATCCGCACGCCGGAGGCATCGATGGCGGCTTCGGCGGTCTCTGCGCTGCCGCCCGTGCGTCAGTTCCTGTTCCATTTGCAGCAGGATATGGCGGCAACCCACAACGTCATTATGGACGGTCGCGACATCGGCACGGTCGTTTTGCCGCATGCGCAGGTCAAGATTTTCCTTTCCGCCTCCGCCGAGGATCGCGCCCGTCGTCGCTACGACGAGCTGGTCGCCAAGGGGATGGACGTCGCCTTCGAGGACGTGCTGGCGGATATGAAGCAACGCGATTACAACGATTCCCACCGCGCGGCGGCTCCGCTTAAAGCGGCGGACGATGCCGTGATGGTGGATACCACCGGCAACACGCTGGAGCAGTCGGTGGAATTGATGAAAAATCTGATCAAGGAGCGACTGGGATGAGCTTCCGAGAAGGAGTCAAGTCTTTTGCGCGGGTGCTGATCGGCACCTTATGGCCGTACCGTGCCGTCGGCGTGGAAAACATTCCTGCCGAGGGCGGTGCCGTGCTGTGCTGCAATCACATCTCCAATATGGATCCGATCCACCTGCTCTGCGCGCAGAAGCGCCACATCTATTTTATGGCAAAAAAGGAACTGTTCCGGATCGGATTGTTCCGCTGGCTGCTGGGAAAGGTGATGGGCGTCTTTGCGGTGGACCGCAAGGCGAGCGATAAGGACGCGGTGGTGCACGCCATCCGCTTGGTGCAGGACGGTCACGTGATGGGAATTTTCCCTGAGGGCACCCGTTCCAAGGACGGCAATCTTGCCCGTGGCAAGGCAGGGGTGGCGATGATCGCCGCCCGTACCGGCGCGCCGATTATTCCCTGCTGTATTCTGCGTAAGACCAAGCAGCGTAAACTGCGCCTGTTTTGTCGTACCACGGTGGTGTTTGGCACCCCGATTCAGCCGTCTGAGCTGCAGCTGGAGGGTGACCGCCCCGATATCCGTCAGGCGACCCGCCTGATTATGGAGCGTATTGCGGCGCTGATGGAGGAGAACGAATGAGCGTGACGTTGGCATCGACGGCGGGCTTCTGCTTCGGCGTCAGCAAAGCGGTGGATACGGTCAATTCTCTGCTCGCGGAGGGCAAACGCGTCTGTACCCTCGGTCCCATTATCCACAACCCACAGGTGGTGGCGGCGATGGAGGCCCGCGGTGTGAAGATCGTTTCCACACCCGAGGAGGTTCCCGACGGCTATTGTCTGGTCATCCGCTCCCACGGCGTGGGGGAGGAGGTCTACACCCGCGCCGCTGCGTGCGGCGCCGAGGTGGTGGATGCGACCTGCCCGTTCGTCGCGAAGATCCATCGTATCGTACGGGAAAAATCCGAGAACGGCTCGGTGATTTTGATCGCAGGTGACCCGACCCACCCCGAGGTGATCGGTATCCGCGGACACGTCCGAGGGGAATCGTATGTCTTTTCCACCCCCGAGGAACTGGAAAAGTTGTCAGTAGACCATCCGGAATTGGTCAAAAAGCCTATAACGATGGTGTCGCAGACCACTTTTCATATAAAAATTTGGAGAAAATGCGAAGAAATTTCAAAAACCCTCTATACAAATCTCGAATTATTTGATACAATATGTAATGCGACTGCCAAAAGACAGGAAGAAGCCGTCACTTTGGCGGGCTCGCATCAAGCAATGGTGATAGTCGGAGGGCGTCAAAGCTCAAATACCGAAAAACTGCGCAGCATCTGCGCTGCCTGCTGCCCCACCTATCTGGTGGAAACGGCGGCGGAGCTGAAGCGTGAGTGGTTTGCCGGTATGCAGGCGGTCGGCTTGACCGCCGGAGCGTCCACCCCGGCCGATATTATAAAGGAGGTACACATCACAATGTCCGAAATGGTAAACAACGAAGTCCTGGAAACGGAGGTTTCCGCAGCGGAGCAGACGGCTCCCGAAAAAAATGTCGAAGAAATGAGCTTTGCCGAGGCGCTCGAGGAGTCCTTGAAGAGCTTAAATACAGATGAAAGAGTCAACGGTATCGTTGTGGGCATCGCTCCCAACGAGGTGCAGGTGGAAGTCATCGGCCGCAAGCAGACCGGCTACATCCCGGTTGCCGAACTGAGCGCCGATCCCAACGTCAACCCGGCCGACGTCGTCAAGATCGGCGACGAGCTGAACCTGCTCATTATGCGCACCAACGATCAGGAAGGCACCATCATGCTTTCCAAGAAGCGCGTTGACGCGCTGAAGGGTTGGGACACCATCGTCGCGGCTTCCGAGTCGGGCGAGATCCTTGAGGGTACCATCTCCGAGGTGATCAAAGGTGGCGTTCTGGTCGTGTCCAACGGCGTCCGCGTGTTCGTGCCGGCGTCGCAGGCCTCGGTCTACCGCCTGGATGACCTGTCCTCGCTGAAGGGCACTTCCGTCCGCTTCCGCGTGATCGAAGTGAACACCGCTCGCCGCCGCGCTGTCGGCTCGGTCCGTGCGGTTGCTCGTGAGGAGCGCAAGGAGAAGGAAGAGGCGTTCTGGGGTCAGGCTGAAGTCGGCCAGACCTACACCGGCGTGGTCAAGTCGATGACCTCGTACGGCGCGTTCGTTGACATCGGCGGCGTGGACGGTATGGTTCACATCTCCGAGCTGTCCTGGAACCGCGTGAAGCATCCGTCCGACGTGCTGACCATCGGCCAGACCGTGGAAGTCACCGTCAAGGAGCTGGACGTCGAAAAGAAGAAGATCTCGCTGTCCTATCGCAAGGCGGACGAGAATCCGTGGGAAGTCTTCAAGCGTGACTATGCGATCGACCAGACGGTCAGCGTCAAGGTCGTCAGCATGACCACCTTCGGTGCGTTTGCGCAGATCATCCCGGGTGTGGACGGTCTGATCCACATCTCGCAGATCGCTAACCACCGCGTCGAGAAGCCGCAGGATGAGCTGAAGGCCGGCCAGCAGGTCGATGCCAAGATCACCGGCATCGACTACGACAAGAAGCGCATCAGCCTGTCCATCCGCGCTCTGCTGCCGGAGGAAGAGGTTGTCGAGGCGGTCGAAGAGGTCGCTGAGGAAGCCGCTGAAGAGGCTGCTGAATAAGCAACAAAAAAGGGATGTCGTTTGACATCCCTTTTTCTTACTTTCCGCATACTCTGTTAAAAAGGAGGGATGCGGATGAAACGGCGAAGCGTGTGGTTGCGATGGGGTTGCGTGCTGCTGGTGCCGCTGCTTGGCATAATCGCTCTGTCCGAGTGGCGGCTGGTGCCGCTGCTGACAGAGATCGGTATCCACCGCTCACAGGCCTTTTACGAGCAGACGGTGTGCGGCATCGTCGCTGATGTGATGGAGGAGATCGGTATCAGCGGAGAGGATCTCGTCGCCATCCGCACCACCGCCGACGGACACCCTACGGCGATGACCGCCGATACGGCAACCCTCAACCGCCTGCAGGCGGAGCTGAACAACCGCTTGTCGGCGGAACTGCGCGAATTGGATTCCATTTCCTTTTCGGTTCCGATGGGGACGGTGTTTGGCGGTGCTTTTTGGGCTCATCGCGGTCCACCGCTGAACTTTCGGCTGACCGCAAACGAGATCATCGCGGTGCGGCTGACCGAGGAAATTCGCCCGACCGGCATCAACCAGACCTGCTATTCGCTGTCGGTGACGGTGGAGCAGAATATGCTGTTGCTGTATGCGGGGCGTACCCGTATGCTGACCATGAACAGTACCGTGCTGGTGGCGCAAACGGTGCTGCTGGGGCAGGTCCCCGATACCTTTGCCACCTGGGAGAACTGAAATGAACTATCAAGGAATTTTATTTGACTTAGACGGCACGCTGCTGGATACGCTCGGTGACCTCACCGCGGCGGTCAACGCGGCGCTGTCGGCGCATGGCTTTCCGCTTCGCTCACAGGACGAGGTGCGCCGCTTTGTGGGCAACGGCATCGGCAATCTGATCGCCCGTGCCGTCCCCGACGGGACGGGCGCCGACACGGTGGCGGCTTGCCTGGCAACCTTCCGTGCGTATTATGCGGAGCATATCAACGTGTACACCAAGCCGTACGACGGCGTGCTGCCGTTGCTGACCGATTTGGCGGCGGCCGGTGTGCGTGTGGGCGTGGTGTCCAATAAAATCGACTTTGCCGCCAAGGCGCTTTGCGCCGCGCATTTCGGGGAACTCATCCCCGTGGTGGTGGGGGAATGCGAGGGACTCCGCCGTAAACCGTATCCCGATACGGTCAACAAAGCGCTGACCGCGCTGGGTCTGACTGCCGCCGATTGCGTATACGTCGGTGACTCGGACGTGGATATCCAAACCGCGCAAAACGCCGGTATGCCGGCGGTCAGCGTGGATTGGGGCTTCCGCCCCCGCGAAAGCCTGCTGGCGGCAGGCGCCACGACCGTTTGCTCGACTGCCGACGCCCTCCGCCGCGAACTTCTGTAAAAATAAGACCCGAGGAAATTTCCTCGGGTCTTTTGTTATACGTAGAACAACATATCGCTGTAGGTCGGATACGGCCAATAACTCTTGGCGGTCGATGCCTCCAGCTCATCCGCATCGGTGCGCAACGCGCGCATAACGGGAATGACCGTGTTGCAGAAGAACTTGGACTTGGCTTCCGCTCCGTCCACCGTTTCCGATTCGTGGAGCACCGTTTTCAGCTCCTCGATGTGACCGTACATACTGTCTGCCAGCGCCGATAACTTGGTGACCAGCGTGGTCTCGGCGGTGCAGGCGGTGGGGGTCAACTGTCTGGCGGCAAGCGCCGTTTCGCTAAGCGACTTGACGTATGCCGACACGGCGGGGAAGATCTGCTTTTGCGCCATATCCAGCATGGTGCGCGCCTCGATGTTCAGCACCTTGCAGTAGTTTTCCTGCATGATCTCGCAACGGGAGAACAGCTCGGCAGAGGTGAACACCTTGTGTCGGGCGAACAGATCCAAATTGCCCGGATGGGTCAGATAGGGGAGGGCATCGGGGGTGCTGGCCAGATTGAGCAACCCACGTGCGGCCGCCTCTTTCATCCACGCATCGTCGTAGCCGTTGCCGTTGAAGATGATGCGCTTGTGCGCGTGGAACTCACGCTTGATAAGGGCGTGCAGCGCGGTGTTGAGATCGTCGGCAGCCTCCAACTCGTCCGCAAACTGCATCAGCACGTCCGCCACGCTGGTGTTGAGCATGGTGTTGGAGGTGGAGATGGAGGCGGCAGAGCCGAGCATACGGAACTCGAACTTGTTGCCCGTAAACGCCAGCGGACTGGTACGGTTGCGGTCGCTGTTGTCCTTCGGGAAACGGGGAAGGATGTGTACCCCGACCTTCATCTGGATGGCTTCCTTGCTCTCGTACGGCGTGTCGCTTTCCAGCGATTCCAGAATTTCGGTCAGCTCGTTGCCGAGGAAGATGGACACCACCGCCGGCGGCGCTTCGGCAGCGCCCAGACGGTGATCGTTTCCGGCGCTGGCGACCGAGATACGGAGCAGATCCTGATGCTCATCCACCGCCTTGATGACCGCCGTGAGGAACAGCAGGAACTGCGCGTTTTCACGCGGCGAGGAGCCGGGGTTGAGCAGATTGGTGCCTTTATCGGTGGACAGCGACCAGTTGTTGTGCTTGCCCGAGCCGTTCACGCCGGCAAACGGCTTTTCGTGCAGCAGACAGGCGAGGTTGTGCTTTTCCGCCACCTTTTTCATCAGTTCCATCGTCAGCTGGTTGCCGTCGGTGGCGAGATTGGTGGTGGTGAAGACCGGAGCCATTTCGTGCTGTGCCGGTGCGGCTTCGTTGTGACGGGTCTTGGCGTAGATACCGTGCTTCCACAGCTCCTCGTCCAGCTCCTTCATAAACGCGATGACGCGGGGACGGATGCTGCCGAAATAGTGATCGTCCATTTCCTGCCCACGCGGCGGCTTGGCGCCGAACAGCGTCCGACCGGTGAGGATGAGATCCTCGCGCCGGTTGTACAGCTCCTTGTCAATGAGGAAATATTCCTGCTCGGGACCGACGTTGGTGTGGACGAAACGGGTGTCCTCGTCACCGAACAGCCGCAGCACGCGCAGCGCCTGACGGTTGATGGCTTCCATCGACCGCAAAAGCGGCGTCTTTTGGTCAAGCGCCTCGCCGCCATAGGAGTAAAACGCGGTGGGAATGCAGAGGGTTTCGTTTTTGATAAACGCATAGGAGGTGGGATCCCAGGCGGTGTAGCCACGCGCCTCGAAGGTGGCACGCAGACCGCCCGACGGGAAGGAGGAGGCATCCGGCTCACCCTTGACCAGCGCCTTGCCGGAGAATTCCATAATCACCGAATCGTTGCCGTCCGGCTCGATAAAGCTGTCGTGCTTTTCGGCGGTAACGCCGGTCATCGGCTGGAACCAGTGGGAATAGTGCGTACAGCCGTTTTCAATCGCCCAGTCCTTCATGGCGGCGGCGACGATGTCCGCCAGATCGGGCGCCAGCTTTTTGCCCAACTGCATGGTGTTTTTCAATGCCGAATAGGCGTCCTCGGGCAGGCGTTCCCGCATCTCGCGGTCATTAAACACCAAGCACCCGAACAAGTCCGGAACACGGATATCGGACATATTGCCACTCTCCTTTGCGTGTATCGGCCGTACGGCCGATTTGTGAAAATACATAACAAATTATACTCTGCTTTTATATTCTTGTCAATAAGAAAGAAAAAGATAAAAATAAGAAAAAAAACTTGAAATACGGGGGCTTTTTGTGCTATACTATATTGAAATGTGCAAAGGCGTCGGGGATTCCCGACAACCCGGGGAAAGGAAGGCAGAAAGAATGGAAAATAAACGGTATCTCATTCTGGAAGACGGCACGGTTATGCAGGGCACCGGCTTTGGCGCTCAGGGCGACGTGACGGGTGAATTGGTATTCAACACGTCGATGGTCGGCTATATGGAAACGCTCACCGATCCGTCCTATTTCGGACAGATCGTTGTTCAGACGTTTCCGTCGATCGGTAATTACGGTGTTATGCTTTCGGATGTGGAGAGCGAAGTCCCCGCTTTACAAGGCTATATTGTCAGAGAATGGTGTCAGGAACCGTCCAACTTTCGTTGTGAGGGTGTTCTTGACACTTTTTTGCAAGAAAAAAACGTGGTTGGTCTCAGCGGCATCGACACCCGCGCCCTGACGCGTAAGCTGCGCCGCAGCGGTACGATGAACGCGATGATCACCGACGATCCGACGGTCACCGAGGCACGCTTGCAGCAGATCGCGGATTTCCGCGTGACCGAGGCGGTCGCGGCGGTTTCTCCGAAAGAACGGACGCAGATCACCTCGCTGGACGCGGACAAGAAAGTGGTGCTGTGGAACTTCGGCGCCCGTGCGCAGCTGGCGCGTAACTTGGTGCAGTACGGCTGTGAGGTGACGGTGATGCCGGCGACGGCAACCGCCGAGCAGATCCTCGCGGAGAAGCCGGACGGCATCGTTTTGTCCGACGGCCCGGGTGATCCTGCCGAGAACACGGCAATCGTCGCAGAGGTCAAAAAACTGATGGAGGCCGACCTGCCGATGCTCGGTATCTGCCTCGGTCACCAGCTGCTGGCGCTTGCTGCCGGCGCACAGACCGCGAAGCTGCCGTACGGCCACCGCGGCAGCAACCAGCCGGCGGTGTACACCGAAACCGGTCACGCCTACATCACCGCGCAAAACCATGGCTACACCGTGGTGGGGGATACCCTCCCGGGCGGCTGCAAGATCAGCTTTGTCAACGCCAACGACGGTACCTGCGAGGGTATCGACTACGCAGGCGGCAAGATCCGCTCGGTGCAGTTTATGCCGGATGCCTTCGGCAGTAAATTGAGCACCTC
>JAFOFS010000328.1 GCA_017387165.1 Clostridia bacterium | reverse complement strand
GTAGATCTCCTTGGAAATGTTGTTGATGGCGGAGATCATAATGATCATATAGCTGCCGATACCGCACCAGCTCGCCACGAAAATGATGATCGGGAGCGGATAGTCGGCAAGCCAGCCGTTCGGAGAGGTCCAGTTGACGCCGAACAGCTGCAGAATGGAATCGAACAGACCAAGCTCAAACACGAACTTCCACCCGCGGGTGATGACGATGACCGAGAGAATGTTCGGGAGGTAGACCAGGAAGCGATACACGCCGCTTTCCGTCTTGGAGAACTTCACACGGGTCAGCGACACCGCAAACGCGGTGGCCATAAAGCAGATCAGCACTTCTTTGAAGAAGACGATCAGCACGTCGTTGAGAATGGAGGTATGGAACACGGGGTCGGAGAAAATTTCCGCATAGTTTTGGAAACCGACCCACGTTTTCGGTCCATAGCCGTCCCATTGATAGAAGCTGTCCATCACCGACGAGAGCATCGGCACGATGCAGATGTAAATATACAAAAGCAGCGTGGGGATGCCGAACGCCCAGAGGAAGCCGAGCTGGGAGCGGGATAACGCCTTTTTTCGTTTTTTCTGTAACATCGTTTATCCTCTCCCCTCTTTACGGTTTGTCGCATTCCGCGACGATCTTGGCAATGGCGCTTTCAACGGTGGTGCCGCCGCCCTTCATCGCGAGGTTATTCAGCTCGGCGCTGATGATCTCACCGACCTGACCCCAGCTTTCGTTCCAGTACACGCGGTTGAGTTTGTTGCCGTTGATGTAAGACAGCGCCTGCGCGGTGGCCAGCGAGGCATCCGAGCCTCCGGCCTCCTGCACGAACTTCTGCACGTCGAAGGACATATCGGTGCGGACACCCATATAGCCGAACGAATACATCAGCGTGTTCTGCGAGTCTTCGCGGAGAATGAAGCGGACAAACGCGAGGGCGTTGTCCAGATTCTTCGCCTTGGAAGCAACGGCCACCTTCTTCGCGGAAATGATGGCGGTCGGCTTCTGATCCTCCGAAATCATCGGAGAAGGCGCCCAGCTCATATCGAAATTCTGTTTTGCCCACAACTTACGGGTTTCATCCGGCAGCCACAGACCGTTGGCAATCAGCAGGCACTTATGGGTGATCCAGCGCTGCTGCACGGTGGTGTGGTCGGCGGTGGTGGTGCTGGGCATCAGGTAGCCGTCGGTACGGCAGAAATCGGCGTAGTTTTGCAGAATCTTCTTGAAGCGGGAGTCCTGCATCGCCGCTTTGCTGCCCGACAGGAACTCATCGAGGTATTGCTGTCCGTAGGCCGCCACCGCAGGGGTGATGAAGTTGGAGAGGCAGTAGTTGGCGTACATACCGGGGTAGGTATAGGTGGGATAGCCTGCCGCCTTGGCCTGTTTGGCCAGCGCCAGCAGCTCGGTGTAATTGGTCGGAACGGCGAAATTGTTCTCCTTAAAGAACTTCGCGTCGTACCACACACCGCCTGCCGTCGAAAGCAGCGGAATACGCATAATCTTGCCGTTGTAACGGGTCATCATCTTCGGATCGAGCACATCCTTGATGCGGGTGTCGGTTCCGTAGACGTAGCCGTCGGTATACAGCGAGGTCAGGTCGTAGAACTTGCCGGAGGTTTCGTACACCAGATCGGACAGACCCGAGCCGTCAATCCACACCATATCGGGCGGATTGTCCTTCTTCCAGCGGCCGGACATCATGGTGTTGACCGAGGAGCCGATGTGCGCCGTTACCGACACGCCGGTCGCATCCTCAAATTCGTTGATGACCGTCGTCCAACCGCCGTCCGCGCTCTGGGATTCGTTGGTGAAGATCTGCAGCTCCAATTTACCCGAGAGTTTCGGCTCGGTACGCACCTCGACGGGTTTCTTGGTAGTCGTGGTGGTGGTCGCCGCGGTGGAGTCGCCCGTACCGGTACCGGTGGTTTCACCGGTACCGGAAACGGAGGTGGTGGTTGTGGTGGCGGAGGTGGACGGCCAGCTGATTGAGGTGGACGTCACCTCCTCGGTGATGTACAGGGTACATCCCGAAGCGGAAAAGAGAAGCAATGCCGCCAAAGTCAAGGCAAGCGGACGAATGAAATTTTTCATTGTTTTATTCTCCTTTCTGCTCGTTTTGCTTCTTCTTTCGCAAGAGAAGCCAGATCAGCAGCGATACGCTGATCGCCGCCGTGCCGATCGTATTGACGATACCGAATACGGCTGTCCAGTTGAGGCGGGTGATGGTCGAAACGATCTCCAAAATGGTCGGCTCGAAGATGCCCGGATCGTCCGGTTCGGACGGAGTCGAGGGATCGGAGGGGGTCTCCGGATCGGTCGGCGTATCGGGTTCTTCCGCCGGCGGGATCGGATCCTCGTCCGCAGGCTCGTCGTCCTCCGGCGGAATCACGATCGGTTTGGCGATCTTCTTGAATTTCACCAAGATCGAACGGTTGCCGTCCAGCGTTTCCCAGTTCAGGTCGGACGCAGACGCGGTCTTACCGTTGACCGTAATGCTGTCGATCTCATAGCCCTCATCGGGTTTGACGGTCAGCGAGAAGCCTTCGCCCATCGCCACCTCGGTCGCGCCGGTGGTGGAGATGGTACCGTGTCCACCGCGGATGCGGCTGACCACCAAATAGGTGTTCGGGGTGGTCAAGCGGAACAGTTTGGTATCGTTTTCGGTGTTGTAGTAGGTAATGGTGTCGGTGTCCATCGAGAGGAACTTGCCCTCGTACACGTCGTACACCGCGTAGTTGCCGTCCAGTTTGAGCGTCTTTTCTCCCTCCGAGGTGGAGTGAGCGGTGACGTAGGCGCCGTTGGAGAAGACGTTCATCGACAGATCGTCGGTATAGGTGTGCACGCCCTGCATCTTCATCAGATTGCGGATCAGCTCTGCCGGCAGCGAGGTCGCAGACGAGTAGACGCTGGTCCAGTCGCCCATATCCTTGGCGATCAGACCGGCAGCGCCGTTGTCGCGCAGGCGGCCGAGGACGGTATAGCTGCCGTCCAGTTTGGAGTCGTCGGCGTAGATCAGCGGATTCTGGTGGTACGGCTCGGTGGATTCGTGCGGGCCGTATACCAGACCGGTCAGACCGTTGGTCATATAACCGAGGTCGGACATATTGTTGCTCTCGTCGGTGATGACCACCGTGTTGTTGCCGAGGCGTTCCTCCATAACCAGCGGAATGCCGATCAGCGAGGACATCATATCCACATCGGTGACGTTGCCGTCGGTCAGGCCGTTGGCGTACACCCAGATGACGATCTTGTCGTCCTTCATCAAGTTGCGCTCGATGCCTGCCTTTTCGGCGTCGGTCAGCTCGTACGCGGCAAAGATGATGTTGATCTTATGGTCGCCCACCTTATCCGCCGCCAGCGTCGAGGTCTGGAACACGTCAAAGCTGTCGCCGAGGCGTTGCAGTTCCTTACGCTGCATACGGAAGCCGCTGTACACCAGCTGCTGAGCCGTCTTGCGGTCGAAGTCGCGGATGAAGTAGGTGGAAAGTTCTTCGTCGATGTAGTAGGCGACCTCGGAGGACAGATCTTTCTCCAGGAACTGGAAGATATCCCATTCCTCTTTGATCTCCTGCGACAGCTGATAGAACTGGTCGTCGTCGTACCAGCCGCCCTGCATATCGAACATCCACACGCCGTTGCCGTTGACCATCGCGTTGGCGGTGTTTTTCTTCACCTGCTGCAGGAATTCCTCCATCGTGCGGGTCGCGCCGACACCGCTGTCGTCACCGGCATCCCAGCTGGCGCCGAACGGGCGGTTGAGGCAGGAGCGGTGGTCTTCTTCGATGATGGCCATTTTGCCGTACGCCTGAATGGTGTCCTGCGCGCCCATAAAGGTGTCGGAGGTACCGAGCTCACGCTCGGCGTACGACGCGGGCGACACGAACATATCGTACAGGTCGGATTCCAGCAGGCGGGTAAACGCCGAGTGCTGGGACGGGATATCCTGCGCACCGGCGCCGGCGAACAGGTAGCCGTTGTAGCAGCTGAGCATTTTTTCGCCGCCGAGAGTCTCGTCGATAATCTGACCCCAGTAGAGGTAGTTATCGGTGATGGTTTCCATCAGATAGTCGTTGGAGTCGCGGATCTGCTGCTCCACGCCGTCGTTCATATCGAGGAAGGTACCGGTGCTGCCGGTTGCCTCGATATGGGCGAGTTGCTCGGGGTAGGTCAGCGGACGGATGCGGCACTTTTTGATGTGATCGCCCCAAGTCGGGAGCACCAAGCGCCAGCGTTCCACTTCGGTGAGACCCTCTTTCACCCACTCCGACCATTCCGACCAATCGTAGTCAACGTAGTCGTAGAAGGTGGTGATGGTGTCGTCACCCCACGCCTCCTGCAGAGCCTCCACCGTGCCGTACTTCTGCTCCAGCCATTTCTGGAAGCCCTTGATAAACGGCTCGCTGTAGTCGGCAAACTGCGTCAGCGACTGAGAGCTCCAATACATACCCTCAAACGAGGTGGCGCAGGTGACCTGCACGTCGATCACACGAGAGTAGTAGGACTGCTCCTTCATATGCTCCATCAGCTTACGGAGCACCTCGCCAGCCGCCTTCATAAAGTTCTCGGAGGCGAAGGAGTTGGATTCCGCATAGCGGTTGAAGCCATCGGTGGTGCTGCACAGCACGCGATCCTCCGGATGGGTATCGAACCACCATTCGGGAGCAAACAGACCAACCTGCACGCACAGGTAGGCGTCGGGGTTGTTGGACAGCGTTTCGTAGATCGGGTCGTCAAACGCATCGTAGTCCACGACGCCGTCGGCAGGCCAGCAGAAGTCCAGCGAGTTCTTACCCAGACCGCCCTGTCGCACGACGTATACTTCCATACCCGAGTTGATCATCGCCGCTTCGTGATCCCAGGTGAACTGGTTGAAGTCGGGGCGGGAATACGCCCAGAAGGAAACCGGTTCGCCGTTGACGATCATGGTCGGAGCGCCGTTGAACATCTGCATCTCGGCCACCGTCTTTTCGTCGGTAGAGGTCTCGTTGATGAGGCGGAAGCTGATAAACTTGTTATCGGTGATGTCGTCGTTGGAAATGGAGATATAGGTATCGTCCCATTGCAGCGTGTAGCGTCCGCTTTCGAGGTAGGACGGCACACGCATACGGAACTTGACCGTGAACTCCTGATCGACCGGCCAAGCGGTCATATCGGTGTTGGTAACCGGAATCAGGCTGCCCGAGGACGCCTGGTTGACCGAGTTCTTGACCCAGATAGTTGCTTTCAGCGGCAGCGACGAGGTCAGTTTCTCCGCCAAAATCATCGTGAGTTCAAATTCGTACACGCCGTCGGTGACCGTCGCGTTGTCCCCCACCATCTTGGTGATCTCGATGGAGTTGTGGCTGTACAGCGACGAGGTGTAGAAAATGTTGCCCCACGGCTGGCAGGGCGGCACACCGAACGAACGGGTCAGCGACCATTCGTTGGCCTTCGGATTATCGGTCAGGGTCATCTCGTAATCCAACGCATACCACGGGTTGCCGTTGGCGTCGGCCTTCGGCTCCACGCGGATATTGCCCGGATCGTCCGATTTGGTTGCACGGATGCTGTCGTCGTTGAGGGAGACGATCGAGAGGGAACCGCCGCTCGCGGTGGTCCATTTACCGTCGAAGATCAAGCCGGCTTCGGACACGCCGTTTAAGACCTTGATCGCAAAGACGTTTTTGCCGCGGCGGAGGTAGTTGACCTCTTCCCCTAATTCGTTTTCGCCGGTGAGGAACAGCACCTGCACGTTGGACCATTCGTCGGTCGTGTTGATGGTGCTGTGCACCTCCACGCCGTTGACGTACAGCTGGAACTGGTCGTCAGCGGTGATCTGCAGCGGCGCGTAGGTCACCTCCTCGTTCAGTTCGAATTCGTAGCGGAAGAAGCGATACTGGTTTTGCGCCTCCTGCTTCGGGTCCTCGTTATACCAGACCCATTTGCCCGACCAGGCGCCCTGCGTGATCGGCTGGCCGACCTGCATAATCAGCAGG
>JAFOFS010000327.1 GCA_017387165.1 Clostridia bacterium | reverse complement strand
TCCGACCTTAAAGCGAGGAGATTTCGAGGGTTTTTTGCTCAATTTTAGCGAAGCAAGGCTGGCGCCTTGCGAGATGAAATTGAGTGAAAAGCACCAAAATATGCCGCTTTAAGGCAGGTTCGGATTACTCGTGTCACCTTACGCTTTGACCGTTGCGTCGGTGGTGACCGTGTATTCGGTCACGCCGAGAAACGTTTCGCCGTCGATTTGTAACGCCTGCGGATGTTCCACCCGTACCGTCACTTCGCGACCGACGATGGTTTCCACGTTTTTGGTGTGCTTGATATGCTCTCCCTTGAACAGCGAGGGGAAGATGAGCAGCGTCCGCAACGGGGAAAGATGATGGACAACGCAGACCGAAACGGTCTTTTTCGGATCGGTGCGATCCTGGTCGGGAGTCGGCATCATACCGCCGCCGAACAGCCGTCCTTTCATGGTCGGCGCCAGCCAGACGCGATCGTATTCTTTGGTAACGCCGTCCACCGTCACGGTCACCTTGATCGGCTTGAAGCCGCCGAGCAGCCCCTTGACGGCGATGGCGGTGTAATCGGTCTTTTTGTCCGGATTTTTTTCGCGACCGAGATCGCCCTGATGAATGACGTAGCTGTCGATGCCTTGACCGACGCCGTTGATAAAGCGCATTTCCCGATCGTTAAACCGAATGCGAGGGAGATCCTCCAGATAACGGTTGATGATAAACGGCTTGGTGCCGGTCGGCATTCCCAGATCGTGCAGGAAATCGTTGCCGGTACCGGCGGCGTAATAGTAAATATCCCGCTCAAAATAATCGCGGTTCATACGGTTGATGAAATTACTGAGGGTGCCGTCGCCGCCCGCAACGATGAGGCGCTCATCGGCAGGTAAGCCGTCCACAAACGCGGCCAGATCGTCGATCCGGGTCAGATCCGCATAGCGCAGCGTGTCCTTCGGGAACATATCCAACAACGCGAAAGCATTGGCTTTTCCTTTGCCGTGTGATGCTTTGGGATTGTACAAAACGCAATAGTCCGCCATAACGCACCTCCGATTACAAAATCTACCAAATTATAACATAAACCGACCGGTTTGTCAATTATCGTGAAAAAAGACGCCCGGATAACCTCCCGGCGTCTTTCGGTTGTCGCTTTATTCGCTTTCCAGCTGACGGTAATGAACCTTGCCGATGGCGGTCAGCGGCAGCTGGTCGCGGAATTCAAATTCGCGTGGGCAGGCATAACGGGCAATGTGATGGGAGCAATACTCCCGCAGGATTTTCTCCGCCTCCGTCGGAGAGGGGGCGTCCGGCTTCAGCAAAACAAACGCCTTGACCCGCTGCATCCGATAATCGTCCTTCACGCCGATGACACAGCTGCGCTGCACGAGCGGATGGGCGTCGAGCACGTTTTCGATTTGATTGGGGTAGACGTTGTAGCCGGAGGTGACGATCAGCCGCTTGGCGCGACCGCGGAAATAGACGTAGCCTTCGTTATCCATCGTGCCGAGGTCACCCGTGTATACCCAGGTCAAGCCGTCGGTATGCTGACGCAGCGCCTCGACGGTTTCCTCGGGATGTCCGAGATACCCTTGCATCACGGTCGGACCTGCCAGCAGGATCTCGCCCTCCTCACCGTAGGGCAGCTCCTCGTCGGTGTTGGGTTTGACGATCTTGATGTAGGTGTCGGGGAACGGAATGCCGATGCTGCCCTCTTTTGCCCGATTCGGTGGG
>JAFOFS010000326.1 GCA_017387165.1 Clostridia bacterium | reverse complement strand
GTCACCGATTCCGACGTAAATAAACGTTTTGCCATTTTGAAATTCCTCCTTGTTGAGAACGATTGGTTGAAACAGAAAAAAAGACGCCGTCGGGTTCCGACAGCGTCGCTTTACCAGCACTCATCTTTCGGTTTTACCCGCAGGAATTGGCACCTTATCGCTTACGCGCCAGGTTGCCGGACATCACAGGGCCTGTTCCCTCCGTCACTCTTGATAAGATCGTTATTCTGTTTTGCAGAAATGAGTATAACACAGCTTGCGACAAAATGCAAGCATTTTTTACCACGTTTCTTTTTCAAACAGCACAGCACGCACGGGAGCGCCCTCCGCTCCCTCCACCTTCAGCGGTGCCGCTACCAGAAAATAGGTGCCCGGTCTGACCGCCGAAAGGTCAAGATTTTCCAGCAAAACGGTGTTTTCCGCCAACAGGTGTCGGTGCACCGTGGCGGTATGCTCCGGCGGCGCGACCGAGGTCTGCTCGGTGCCGAGCAGCTGCAGGTCGGACAACAGGTAGGCGGCAGACGGTGTTACCCATGCCTCCCCCTTGATCAGCAGGCGGCGGTCCTTGATCTGCGGCAGCAGATCCTCCACGTCGGTGGCGAGGATGGGGCCGGAGAACTCCGCGACGGTACACTCCCCCACCACCTGCGTCAGCGGAACGGAGGGAATATCCGCGCCGTCCGGAACAAAATGAAGCGGCGCATCGAGGTGGGTACCGTTATGCGAGGACAGCGACAGGGTGGTGAGGTTATACAGATCGCCAAACGCCATATCGTGTACCGTATGTACGGCCGGAGAGGGATCGCCAGGGTAGACCGGCGAAGCCAACAGGCCGCGAGAAATATCGTGAATGATCATACCGACATCACATGGTCGCCGCCAAGCTCCGCGCCGCCGATCGGGCGGATACGCAGGACGCGGCTGCTGTCCTTTCCGAAAATGCCGTCCATCAGGCGGACGAATTCCGTGGTACGCTCACACGGAACGAAGCAGAGAATGGTGCCGCCGAAGCCGCCGCCGTGGACGCGCCACGCGCCGTCATCGCCGAGGGCGGTCTGCGCCGCGGCAAGCGCCACCGCGAGCGCCTGCGCCCGTGTGGCGCCGCTCGGGTAGATATTCTGCAGATATTCAAAGGACGAATTGCCCGATTCTTTGATCAGCTTGAGGAAAGCGGCGGTGTTGCCGGCGCGGAGCGCTTCCACCTGCTGCGGAACGCGGGCATCCTCCGCGAAAAAGTGCATGGCGCGCAAAACGGCGCGGTCGCCGCACGCCTCACGAACGGCAGGCATCGCCGCCAGCAGCGAGGCATAATCGGAATCCCGAAGGAATTCCACCCCCAGTTGACGGGAGACCGCCTTCATCTCGCGGGTGACGGCGGCGTATTCGTCGGTCAGGTCGGCGTGGTCGGCGTGAGCGTCCACCACGCAGAGGGACAGACCGAAATCGTCAAAGCAAACGTCAACCGATTCCACCTGCGGATTGGTCGGATCGGCAAAGTCCATGGTCACGATACCGCCGACGGAGGAAGCGGTCTGATCCAGCAGACCGCACGGCTTGCCGTAGTAGGCGCTCTCCGCATACTGCGAAGCCTTCGCCAGATCCAGACGGGAGATGGAGCCGTCGTTATACAGCGCGTTCAGCACGGTTGCCAACAGCACCTCGAATGCCGCCGAGGAGGACAGACCCGATCCCTTCGGCACCGAGGAAATGGTATAGGCGTTAAAGCCGCCGACCTCCCAGCCAAACTGGGCGAAGCGGGCAGCCAGGCCACGCACCAGCGCAGCGGAGTGACCGCGTTCTTCTTCCACCGCCTGCAGCTCCCACGGGGACACGCGATCCATCGAATACCCCTCCGACTGCACGGCGATATCGCCATCGGTCGCCTCCACGGCGGCAATGACGTCCATATCCACCGAGGCCGCCAAGGTGCGGCCGTGGTTGTGGTCGGTGTGGTTGCCGCCGATCTCGGTACGGCCGGGCGCCGAAAAGAGGCGCAGGTCGGTCGGTTCGCCAAAGGTGGACACGTAGCCGTCAATCACACGCAAATAACGCGCACGGGCGGCAAATACATTTGCTTCACCATATAAGTACGCCAACGAACGGTCGTAGTGACCCGAGCCGATGGCTTCTCTCCAATGCTGTACAGTAGGCATAAACAATCCTCCCCTTGTATTCTACGACATTATACGCCGTCGGCACGGAAAAATCAAGCGAAACCGCAAAAGTTTTGCACTATCGGAACAGAATCGTTGCAGGCAAGGTAAAGGCGGCGGCTATTTCTTTTGCATCCTTTTCTTGGTGTACAGTGAGGGTGAAAGGAGGCAAGACCTATGTCCGGCAACATTTTCCGCAGTCCGCGGAGAGTCAAGGAGGCGATCGAACAGGCCGAAGCGATCGCTACCGAAAAAGGAGTTCCGCTGACGGTGGAACGTCTGGCGGCGGCATTGGGGCTGTCACGCGAGGCATTCCTGCAGTACGTCCACGCCCAGCCGACCGTACTGTCCCCCGGTGAAACCCGTATCCGCCGTATGCTGTGCGAGCAATATTATCGCATCGGCGCGGCGCTGGCCGAGGAGCTGATGAAAAGCGGCAGTCACACCGGCGCCGCTTTCCTCGGCAAAAACAATTTCGGATACACCGACAAAGCCGACGTACGCGCCGATCTGAACATCGCGTTTACGGGAGAGGCGGAGTTATCCGATTAAATCCACAAAAGAAAAAGGAGTGACATTATGTTAGAACCCAGCCTGATCATCCGTTATCAGACGGACGGTGTCCACTGTACCCCTGCCGCGCCGCAATATGCCGGCGTACAGGGAGATAACGGGCGATGCAGAGTCGAATTCGTCCTGCACGAGGACAGCAGCTCGGAGGAGTATGTTTACCGCGTTGAGCTGGTAAACGGCAGCGGCGGTCTGGTGATTGGTGATCTGGTACAGCCGACCGACAATACGGTCAGGCAGATCCTCACCTCCCCGTTTACCGAAGCAGGCGGTCGCTGCACCGTTCGTCTGGTCGCCTGTGCGGCGGACGAGGACGGCAACGAGATCGTCAGCGGCACGCTGATGAGCGGCACGATCTACTTTGACAGCCGCGCGGCTGACACCCTTCCGCTCGTCAAGCACAGTTTATCCGAAATGCTGATCGGCGTCGCCAAGGACGCCGAATCGGCCGAAAAAAGCGCGGATGCGGCGACAACTGCCGCCGATACGGCGGTGACGCATCAGGCATCCGCGAAAAAGCAAATGGAGTTGGCCTCAGTTGCCGCCAACAGCGCGCGTCAGAGCGCCGAGGAAGCACGCAATTATGCCGAATGGGCCAATCGATCGATGCAGACGATGGCGCCGCATTACGTTTCCTATGGACTTTCCACCTTTGAGGAGATCTGGAACGCCGCCGAAAACGAGCAGCGCATGGTCTTTCTGGACGAATACTACGGTACCAACGGGCATCTGGTGTATTTCGATGAGGGCGATAAAGCCATCTTCGAATACGTCACCCCCGAGGGGGAGCTGTATTACGCCGCCATCCAAGCCGATACCGACGAATGGAGCACCTATCCGTGTCCGTATCAGCCGGCCGAAAAGGCGCTCGGCTTCCGCCACTATACCCTGCCTGCCAAGCAGGATTTCTTTATCCCCGAAAACTGCATTCTGTATGCAGCGGGCGAAAGCTGCAGCATTGTGAGAACCAATACGTCCATCGTTTCCGCCGCCAAAAGCCTGTCGATGATGTCCGTAACCGTAAACGGAACAAAACGCGTCATCCTGCAATATATTGGCAATGACGGGCAAAGCGGCAGTACGATGTTTACGGCAAGTTCCAACGCCTTCCTCCGCAACACCGCTGCCACCGCTTCGCTCACCATCTTCTATCTGTGTAAGGAGGGATAAGCATGGCAAAAATCTATCTGTCCCCTGCGCTTCACGGCAACGACAATCCCACCAAATGTCCCGTTAAATGCAGTGAAAACACCCATTGCGGACAGTATGTTGATCGCTTGGAAAAGCGGCTCAAGGAGCTCGGTTTTTCGGTCAAACGCGGCGGTCCGGCCACCGGCACCGAGGCGATGTACGCCCGCGTGCGCGAGTCCAACGCCTGGGGCGCGGATCTGCATTACGTTGCTCACACCAACGCAGGCGGCGGGCGGTACTCCATGACGATGTGCTGGAACGACGCGATCAACAAAAAAGCCGCCAACGTGATGAACCAATACCGCAAAGCACTGCCGCCGGGCAGTTGGCATAAGGTTGTGCCGAATAACGACCTGTACGAGATCCGCGCCACACGGGCGGTCTGCCTGTACGACGAGCTGATCTTCCACGACAACGCGGAGGATTGTCGGTGGTTTCACGACGGCGGTATGGAAAAAATGGCGGAGGACGCCGTCAAAGCCTTTTGCGATTGGTTTGACGTCCCCTACCGTTCCGAAAACGCAGGCAAGCCTGCGATCAACAAGCCGGCCGCTTTTGCGCTGTCGCGAGAGCCGTTGTACGTGTCCTCTACCGCCAAGTCGGCGGTCGGTACCGCCACCGGCAATTATTATCGTTGGGATAACAAGGTCATCAACGGACGCGTCCGCATCACGGTCAAGCCGGAGTGGATCGGCAAAGCCGGTCAGGTGACCGGCTGGATCTCGGAAAAGGCGGTGAAGTAAGTGACCGGAAACGATATCCTGCAACGGGCGTTGATCTTGATGGGCTATACCGATCAAAATGGTGAGCCGGATGCCGAGATCACCCGTCGCGCCGCCCGACACGGGCTGGCCGCCGTCACGCAGATCTACAAGGAGTTGTCCTATGCCAGCGGAAAAGTACCGCAACCGATCCTGCTGATGTCCGAACCGCTGCCGCTTGCGCCGCGGCTGCTGGACGAAGTGATGCCGTACGGCGTTGCCATGCTGCTCGCCGTCGCGGAGGGGGACGCCGGCACCGAAGCCGCGTTTGCGCTGATTTACAACCGTAAGCGGTGTCTGCTCACCACCACCGAGCAGATCATCGACTCATTGCCTTAAGGAGAAAAGAATGGAAGAAAGAATCGAAACGGTTACACCAACCGTCGAGGATAACGGCAACACCCCGCCGGCAGAGGTCAACACCCCGACCGAAGCCGCACAGCGACCCGCCGAGCAGGCGGAAAGCGGCGTCTATCTCCCCGTCTATAACGGGGAGGTGATCCGCGTGCAGGCCGACGACACCCAGCGCGTCACCGGTCTGCTGCAAAAAGGCTTGCGATTTGAGCAATTTTCCCCTCAGTTCGAGCAGCTGAAGACCATCAGCCGCGCACTGGGTTGCTCGCGTCCCGAGCAGGCTGTCGAAAAGGTAGCCGCCGCGCTGGAGGAATTACAGTATGAGGAATTGCTGCAGGAGGTTGGCGGTAACGAAGCCGCGGCACGGGAATTGCTGGCGGCGCGCCACGCACCGATCGCGGAGGCGGCGGAGAGGTCAGCACCGATCATCCTGAACGAGCGGCTGGCCGATGAGTTTCTGGCACTGCGCGCCGCCTATCCCGAAGTGGGAGAGGTGGACAGCATGCCGGAGGAACTGTGGAGGCAGGCCGCCGAAAGCGGACGTACGCTGACCGAATGTTGGCTGGCGCACGCTTATGCAGAGCAAAAGCGGATCGGACAAGCGCAGCAGGCAGCACATGCCGCTGCGGTCGGCGCGGTCGGCTCGCTCCGCTCGCTGCCGGAGGACGGTGTGACGGCGACCAGCCGTTCCTTCCTGCAGGCGTTCCGAAGCACAATTTAACAAAAGAAGGAGAACAAAATTATGTCTACCATCAACACGCTCGAATTCAATACCGCTATTACGAACGAACTGGACAAGGCGGTCGTGCAGAAGGCAGCCACCGGTTTCCTTGCCGACAACGCGCTGCGCGCCAAGTTCGTCGGCGCCAAGACGGTGCTGATCCCCGAAGTGGATATGTCCGGTCTGGGCAACTACAACCGTGACTCCGGCTTTGTCAACGGCAGCATTCAGGTTTCCAACAAGCCGTACACGCTGTCGCAGGATCGCGGCCGTTCCTTCCAGCTCGACCGCGAGGACGAGGATGAAACCGGCATCGCCAATCTGGCAGGCGAGGTGCTGGCGGAGTTCGTCCGCACCAAGGTGGTGCCCGAAATGGATGCCTACAACCTGTCCAAGCTCGCCGGTTATGCCGCCGAGAACGATCAGCTGAGCGACAACGACGAATCCACCCCGTTTGCCATGTTCACGATGGCGGTGGATGCCG
>JAFOFS010000325.1 GCA_017387165.1 Clostridia bacterium | reverse complement strand
GCCGGCCGTCTTCGGTCTCCCATTGCCACGTGAAATCGTGTCCTTCACGGGCAGGAACCGAGGAATTGAAATTGTTGTACCAGGTCAGGTCGATTGCCGATCCGGAAACGTAATCCTCACTGTATTCCGCAATGCTGCCGTCGGGTTGCTCATACATATAGGTGAGCTTATACGTCAGCAATTTGGCAGAACCGGTCAGCACGACGTTACCGGTGATATACTGCTCCTGAATGGTGAGCGCACCCGTCGTGGAGTTGTAGGTATAGCGGGAGGAAGACAAGGTGGAGCCACCGACCGTAACGCCGATGGAAGCCGGCAACAGATAGCCGTCATCCGGCGTGATGGTCAGGGAGAGATTTTCCCCGTCCGTTACGAAGTCTTCGCCCTCAAAGGTCAGATGTTCCATATTGTCGGTGACCGTGTAACGCACGTACACCGTCGACGGTTTGGAATAGGTCAGCGGAGAGACGGACGCCGTCACCTGCGCCTTTTGCGCAGCGGCGATCGGTATCACCTGCTGAGTGAAGGTATAGGTGGTGGTTGCCGTCGGGGAAACGATCGTCGTGCCCGGATGCACCGTCTGCACGAATTCCGCTTTCCACGCATTCTCACCGCTCGGAAGCGGGATGGAATCGGCCGTGATCAAAGTGGCCTGATCCACCGACCGGCCGCAGGTGATGGTGGTGTCCTGCGTGGCAAAGTTTTCGTCCGCAAACGCGTACTGCAGCGGAACGTTGGCGTAGTCGGAAACGTCGTTTTCCAGCAACCACATAAAGTCACCGTCACGTTCCACGCGCAAGCCGCGGTCGGGATGACCGTCCTTATCCACGCTGCCCGGTTCGGTCACGTCGTGCACCAACACGGGGACGTCATTGCCGCCGATAAAGCCCTCTTTTCGCGTCAGGGTCAGTTGCACTTTCGGTTCGGCGGTATAGTAGATCTGCGTGCCCGTATGATGGATGACCGCGCCATACGTCAGATCGGTCACGTCAAAGCGGGTGGTGCCGTCGGCGTTTTTGATAAGCTGATAGGTCATCGATGCCACCGGCGTGCCGTCCTTGCTGTAGGTGTAGGTCGCGCCGTTGACCGTGTTGGAAATAACGGTTGCATTGTACGAGCCGTCAAAGGAGAGGCTGACACCGGTCACGTCAAAATACTTGCTGATCGTACCGGACATCGAAAGCCCGTTGAGCGCCTGACGGCCGGCGATCGACTCATCCACTTCCAAACAGGTAATGACGATATAACCGCTTGTAACACTCTTGGTGGTGGTCAGCGAATTGGCGTAGTTCATACCGTCCTGCGAGACGGTCTTGCCGTTATACGTGCCGAGCATGGTGGTCGGTTGATAACTGTTACCCGCCGTGCCGCGGGTACCCGCTTTCATCGAAGAACTGCCGGTACCGCTGCCGGAGGTGCCTGCTTTCGCACTCACGACCGACGACAGATCGGTGACGGTTTCCGTGCTGCTCTGCCCTGCGGCGCCCTGTTTTGCCGTACCGCTCAAGCCGGTACCCGACGCATACGACGCCGAGCCCGCTCCGCCGCCACCGCCGCCCGCAATGAGCAGAGTGGTATCGCCGAGCGAAACGGTCGAGCGACCGCCGGCCGAGCCGCCGGTGCCGCGTGCGGTTCCGCTGTCCAGCCAGCCGGTGATACGGTCGGTACTGTACGAACCATCGCCACCCTTAGCACCGATGGTATACACCAGTTGTTCACCTGCGGTCAGATACACGTAGCCATAGGTGTAGCCGCCGGTGCCACCCGAAGACCAGTTGGTCTCCTCGCACCAGGAGTTACAGCTTTTCTGGTGAACGTCGGCATAGCCGCCACGTCCGCCGTTTCCGCCCCACAACTGGATGTAGTACCAGCCGTCCTTGTCGATGTCGTAGGTACCGGAAGCGCTGCCGCTCTTACCGGCGGGGATGTCGTAGAAAATCGTCTGTTGATTGGTCGCGATATCCAGCAGGTGGTTGGTGCCGTTGTAGTTCAACAGTTTGGATACCTTGACCACGCCGCTTCCGAGCATAGCGGTGTCGGCATCCACAATGGTGATGACCGACGTTGCCGTGATCGAATTTGTGGTCGGTACGACCGCACCGACGGTCGCTGTCCCCTCACTTTTCAGGGTGACCGTAAAGCCGACAGTGTAACGCGTGGTCGTATCGGGCGATACCGAGCCGCTCAGAGCAGTGGAAGACCCCTCCTGCTTCACGGTATAGCTCGAGATGGAACTGATGAAGGCATACTGCCAATAACTCGACAGATTGCTGCGAACCGACGCATATTCGTCGGTGTACAACGAAGCGATCGCATAACTTTTGTCCGGATTGCTGCTCATATACGAGCGGGCGACCGCCTTAAAATTCAGCGGGACGTTCGCATAATCGGTCGCCGCATCCTCAGCAAAAGTCATCGCCGTCTTGCCCGAGGGAGTCAGAGCAAACGCCGTGCCGATGACGGGGACATTGTTGCCGCCGGCGAAATCCGCTTTCGCGCGGACGGTGATTTCCACCCGCATATCGGTGCCTGCATAACCGCTGGAAGCGGGGCGCAGATCGATACCGGTCACCGTGATCGTGTTGTTGTTCGTGTTAAACGACGCGCTGCCGTTTCCGTTCACGTTGACACGCACGATGTCAAAGTAGGTGGAAATCGAACCCTTGAGGGTCGCGCTTTTATACGGCGAAACGTCCGCCGTGCCGTCGGTGCTTTTGCCCATATAGGTGATGACAAACGATCCGCCGCTTGCACTGCGGTTGGTTCCCTGGATATACGACGAGTAGGCGGACGGAATATTCCGCCATGTCACCGCATCGGCGATAAAGGAAGAACCACCGCCGCCACCGCCGACGTTGGCGCCGATCCAGGCGCCCTGCATAATACCGCCGGAGCCGCCGCAGAAGCCTGCGCCGCCACCGCCGCCGCGGAGATTACCCGAGCCGCCACCGCCGCCCAGATGTTCCGCGTCATACGTACCGGTCCAGTCATTGGCCTGATACGATTCGTTCATACCCAGCACGGCACCGACCGGCGTACCGGGGACACTGCCGCCGCCTCGACCGACGTAATCGGTCGAACTGCCGCTGGAGCGACCGTTGGCGCCGCGGAAGAAGGTACCCGCAACACCACTGTTATCGTTTTCAGTCAGGTGACCCGAGAGGCTGCTCAGGCTACCGCCCGCGCCGCCGTTAGGGGTGCCGGACGCCTCATAAAGTGCTTGGTTACCTGCGCCGCCGCCGCCACCGCCGCCTGCGATCATAATGTAATTGGTCACGCGTTCCTGTTCCGTAACGGTACGGTTGGGATGTTCGCCGTCAAACAGATACAACGCGGAATAACCGCCGCCGCCACCGACGGTGTAAATGCCCTGCTCGCCGTGACCGCCGCCATCGCCGTTGGCGCCGCCGCCCTCGGAATGGCGCGTGGTCTGCTGACCGTTACTGCCTAACTGGTACACCAGCGTCTGCCCTGCCTCCAGCCACATATAGCCGTAGACGTGACCGCCTGCACCGCCGCGACCACCGTCGCTTTGCGGAGTCAGGTTGCCCTCTGCACCGTTGCCACCCCACAGCTCCAGGAAATAGTAGCCCGAAGTCTGAATGGTGTAGGTGCTGTTATAACTGCTGTACAAGGAGGCGTTTTTGAATTCTTCTTTGATATACGAGTTGCCGCTGAGAGTCAGCATAAAGGTGCCGTTATCATAATCTTCCAGCTTTTTATCCAGATCGATCTGCACGCCTTCCTGCAGGAAGTGATAACCGCTGCTCGCCTTATCCGCAGCCCGACCGAAATGGGACAACAGATTGGGGAGCAAAATCAACTGCAACAGGATCAGCAGAGCCAACGCAATGCACAACACGCGCTTGGGTGTCGACATCGGTTGCGACTTGGCATACCACATCTCGTATTTCATATTCACGCCTCCTTTCGTATCATCGTTGACAGAGGAATGTTGGGATGCACATCCCAACAGAGAAAGGGCCCTTTCTCTGCAAAAATTTTGCACTACTCTATAATAGTAACTTATTATAGCACACTCCGTTGTAGCAATTCAATTGATCAAAACGTAAAAATGCGGGGCGATATTTTGGATAAATTTGTAAAGATATTCTGTAAAAATTTTGACACAAAATGAGGTCTATAGGGCGAAACCGCTTTCACTGTCGAAAAAAGAAAAAGCCTCCGATGCGGTTGCATCGGAGACTTTTGGGGGTTGGTCGGAATCAGTCCAGGAACTTGAGGTAGTTATCGGCAACCACGCTGACAACCGGGAAATCCTTGGCGTCCTTGTCGGTGACGACCAGGTAGATGCCGTAAACCATCGCGGCGAGACCGGCAATTTCCAAAACCGCAGCCACCACGCCGAGGATCGCGGCGAGGATGGTGCCGAGAATCGGGATGATCTTGAGGATGGTGCCGGTCAGGCTGACGATCAGACCCAGCAGGCCGAACGCAACGGTAATGACAAAGCCGTTTTTGACGTGAGCACGAATCCATTTGTTCTCCTTTTCCACAAACAGCGGAACAAGGAACAGCAGACCGACGTACGCCAGAATGCTCATAATCAGAGTCTTGGTATCTTTTTTCATTTTTTCTCTCTCCTTCAATATGCTTGCAAAGAGGGGTTGCCCTCGAATTGCTTAATACATACCGCCCATACCGGCGTCCATACCGGCCGCAGGTGCCGGCGCGGGCTCCTTGATGTCGGTGACCAGCGACTCGGTGGTCAGCACCATTGCCGCGACCGACGCCGCGTTCTGCAGAGCGGAACGGGTGACCTTGGTCGGATCGACGATACCGGCGTCGAACATATCGGTGTACTGCTCGGTCGCGAAGTCGCAGCCGTAGTTCTTCTTGCCCGACGTGCGGATCTTATCGATGATGACACTGCCCTCAAGACCGGCGTTCAACGCGATCTGGCGGACAGGCGCCTCCAGCGCCTTTTCGACGATCTTCATACCCGTCTTGACGTCACCTTCGGCATTCGCAATCAGGTCGGCCAGCACGCAGGACGCATTGATCAGCGCCACACCGCCGCCGGCGACGATGCCCTCCTCCACGGCGGCCTTGGTCGCGGAGAGCGCATCCTCGATGCGAAGTTTCTTTTCCTTCATTTCGATCTCGGTCGCCGCACCGACGCGGATAACCGCCACACCGCCGGCGAGCTTCGCCAGGCGCTCCTGCAGCTTCTCGCGATCGAAGTCGGAGGTGGTGGTTTCGATCTGCGAGCGGATCTGCGCCACACGCGCCGCGATGGCGGCAGGGTCGCCCGCACCGCCGACGATGACGGTGGTTTCCTTCTGCACCTTGACCTGCGAGGCCACGCCGAGCATATCCAGCGTCGCATCCTGCAGCTCAAGACCGATATCGGACGAAATGACCGTACCGCCGGTCAGAATGGCGATATCCTGCAGCATCTCCTTGCGGCGATCACCGAAACCGGGAGCCTTTACGCAGACCACATTCAGAGTGCCGCGCAGACGGTTAACAATCAAGGTGTTC